>NZ_PUFI01000015.1:136771-273258 GCF_004354645.1 Leuconostoc fallax
GTGTTACTTGTGCTGCAGCCTTGTCTGTTGCTGTTGTATTAGCTGCTGTATCCTGTGTTACTTGTGCTGCAGCCTTGTCTGTTGCTGTTGTATTATCAGCTGTCTGAACAGAAATCGTATCCGTTTTATGCGATACATCTCCTGCGTCTTTGACCAATGTTATACTATCATTTTGTGTATTATCTGCACTAGCCTGTTGTATAAAAGCACCAAATCCAACTACAGAAAAGATACCTGCCGTCACTAATGCTTTCCCAGATTTGTATAACTTTTTCCTGACCAGTCTCATTTCATCTCTCATCCCAAATATCTCCTTAAAATATAAATACAGTGACTGTTACTTACCACGAAAATCGGCATATTAAAAAACACACATTTTCCAGTATGTTTTTAATATTGGATCATTCGTGATGCTCTGCTCAGTTACAATATTCCACTACATATTTTTCGTGAATAAATGGTGCCGGATAACCATTAACATTTTCTAGTATGTTATTATTCTTATTAAGATAGATGTGACTAAATTATAAGTAAACGGATGATTAGTGGCTAATGATTAACGTTTAACATTTTATCAAAAAATATTTAATTTAATATTGCAACCCAACTGCACTAATATACAGTGGAAAAACTTTCGAAATCTGGAATATGCAAAATTGAATAATTTTAATTGGTAAAAAAATGAACAATAATCATGGATCAGTCATCAAAGAAATTAGAAAACTCAGAGGGATATCGCAACAACAATTAGGCCAGTTAATTGGCTCCCAATCAATGGTATCCCGAATAGAAAATAACAAAGCAGAGCCAAGTGATCATACCTTGCTGCTGCTTTGTCATGCACTCAATATATCTTTTGATGAATATTTTGATATGGTCTATGGTACTCATGCGTCCGATACCGAACGCCTATTTGATTTTGTATCGCAAGCGTACAAAACTAATAATCAAAATGATCTTAAAAAATTGTATATCTCATCTTTGCAAGCAATAAAAAGAAATCCAGATGATGTCAGCCTCTTTCACAAATACATGGTTGTAAAAGCAACGTTATATCATCTGGATTTTAAATTAACAACTGAACTTGAACAAAATAGGTTAATCGATTATTTCTTTCAAGTACCAAAATGGCAATACTATGATCTTCGAATTTTAGAACACACGCTCTACGTTATTGATGTCGATAAAATAAAACCTTATATTACCGAAATTATTTATCAAGATAATTGTGACCATTTTTCAGAATCCGTTTCAAACACTGTTGGTCAAACCATTATTAACTTATTAGAAGCAAGCATTATGCAGAAAAAGTATCATGTTACAAAATACTTACTTACCCAAGTTCCCTTATGGCAACCTAAAAGTAAAAACTTCAAATTTCAGACCTGGCTTTTATTTTGGACCGGTTTTTTTGAGCAGCAACAAAATATAACAGCCAATACACATGAGAAGATTGAACAAGCATATCAAATTGCTACTTATGTCGATAGTCAAGAGACGCTCAAAATGTTTGATCGTTTACTTAAATTACTACATCACTAATACTAAAAAACGATAATGGCTACCCGTTACTTACCATTATTCAAAGATAAAGTTAGCGTTTTTGTTGCCACATTTTTTAAGAAATGACGATCATGCTCAATGATTAGCATCGTGGGCTGTATCTTTTGGATTACTGCTTCTAATTGTTGCTGATTAAAAATATCTAAATAATTTAATGGTTCATCCCATATGAACAGTTCTGCTGGCGTCACTAAAGACTGTGCCAAAGCCACTCGTTTTCGTTGCCCCATACTCATATCTTCGATACGATTTTGGAATACCTGACGTTCTACACCTAGTTGCCACAAATTATTCAAAAAATCTGAATAATTCAATGCATGTTGATCTGCAAACTCACGTAGCGTCCCTTGATTATTATCATAATCTTGAGATAAATAACTTACTGCTAATCCTTGTAGCCGACTTGTTATCCCAGTGGCTTCACCATGAAAAGCGTCAAATAAATATTGAATAATAGATGATTTACCTGAACCATTAGAACCTTGAATTGCAAGCCGTTGTCCCTTTTGAATTTCAAAAGAAATTGGATCAAATAATGGTTGATTATTGTAACTTAATTGTAAATGCTCAACTGTTAATATTTTTTGACGATGTGATGGTTTAACATTCATATGCAATGATTTAACATATTCAACGTCTTTCAATAATTGCGCCTTCTCATTGGCTTGTTGGCGCATACGTTTCATCATCGTTTGAGAGCGTTTCATCATCCGTGCCGAGCGTGCACCAATTGCACCAGTATCAAAAATAGCCCCACTTCCCGGCTGATTTGGAGAACCTAACTTGTCCCTCTCTCGTCCTCTTGACCATTCAGCCTTCTGCACAGCAGTCTGTTTCAGACGAGTAATTTCCTTTTTGAGTTTTTCATTCTGCGCTGATTCAAATTGATCGCGTTGCTGTTTTTGCTCCAGATAAGTTGAAAAATCACTTTGGTACAATACTAATTGACTCTTTTCAATTGCCAGGACGTGATCAACAACCTGATCAATAAATAATTGATCATGACTAACAACAATAAAGCCCTGTTGTTTATCATGTAAATATCGTGCAACTTGTTGCCTAGATGTTGCATCTAAATGATTCGTTGGCTCATCAATTAACGGATAATGTTGATCATCTACAAACAATAAAGCTAACAAAATTTTTGTTTGTTCGCCACCAGATAAGCTTTCAAATGGTCGCCACAAACTATCTAAGTTCATATTAAGTAAGGTGATTTCCTTTTCAATTTTCCATAATTCAAAATGAGATAAATCCTGTAAAACATCATATGTCAATTTTGTTTTATCTGTCACTTTTTGTGGAAAATATATGAAATCCAGCTGATGTTCAATTTTACCTTTGTAGTGATAGTCGCCCATTAAGAGGCGGAGTAAAGTGGTTTTACCACGCCCATTACGTCCAACTAGTCCTAATTGCCATTCAGATTGCAAAACTAAACGCGTTTGGTCAAATAAATATGATGCTTGTGTA
Organism: Leuconostoc fallax; assembly: GCF_004354645.1. NCBI lineage: Bacteria > Bacillati > Bacillota > Bacilli > Lactobacillales > Lactobacillaceae > Leuconostoc > Leuconostoc fallax. Next base: position 139,808 of record NZ_PUFI01000015.1, read on the forward strand.
TCGAAACCAAAAGTTAAATTCTTAAATTCAATCGTTGTCATATTAGTCCTTTCAGCCCACCTTATTGGTGAGCATATTAGGATTTTCAGAATGAATATTTAAATAATTGGACACAAAAAGACCCACTATCAAAAATTATCCCAATTCTGAAAATCTGCGTACATATCCTTTAAAATCTAAAAGATAACATGTTCATACAGTTTCAAAATCAGTTTAATTCTTCAATAGCGGATCCTCCATTTGATTAATATGCCACCAGATTATCACATTTTAAAAAATAAGGCAAATCATACAAATACTCCGTATACAATATTACTCAAATTCTTCATATGTGTTTGGATCTTGATTATCAATTCTACCATTTTTCTGTGTTAACGTATCAATTAACGCCATATCTTGATGCATTAATTTAAAATCAAAAACGGCTAAATTATCACGTTGATGTGCCAAATTTTGTGATCTTGGCAATGGCACTACGCCTTTATCTAGATGCCACCTTAATATAATCTGGCTAGGTGTTTTATGATATTTACGAGCTAAATCTACAAGTGCTGCTTCTGATTTAGCCTCATTGTGGCGTCCCAGCGGGCTCCATGCCTCTGTAACAATATTCCGCTTTTGATTTTCATCAATCATTCGTTGATTAATCCAATACGGATGTACTTCAATTTGATTTACTGCCGGAACCACCCCAGTTTCTTGAATTAAATGATCCAGATGCTGTGGTTCAAAGTTGGATACGCCGATAGATCGCACTAAGCCAAGTTGTTGCGCTGTTAGCATAGCTCGCCAGGCTTCATCATATAGATTGCGTTGCGGTAATGGCCAATGAATTAAATACAAATCAAAGTAAGCCAAGCCCATTCTGCACAACGATTCTTGAATGGCATCAAGTGTATCTTTGTAATGATGATATTTTCCGGGTAATTTTGTTGTCACAAAAAATTCAGATCTTCTGACACCTGAGCGTCGAATAGCTTCACCTACAATCCCTTCGCTATCATAATTAGTTGATGTATCTAATAATCGATAACCGCTTTGAATAGCAGCTAATATTTGATTGAGACCTTGACCACCCCTAACTTCGTAAGTTCCCAAGCCAACACGGGGCATCATATTCCCATCATTCAACATTACTTTTTCAATCAACATAGACCTCCTTGTCGTATAATAACAACTCGAATTTGCATTCATTTTAACATTCCCCAAAATAATATGATGCATAAACGCTCACAAAATCATCGTAAACATGACGTGCTTTTGATTTATTTCATTAAAAACTAGTATACTTTTAGTAATAGTATAATTATTGTTTTTTAAGACATTGGAGAGTTTCAATATGCAAAAAGACGAAAAAAAAGCATACCGTGAGTGGCGACGCACCTTTGTAACGCTTTGGCTTGGCTGCTTTATGACTGGGTTAGGGTTTTCAATGACGATGCCTTTTCTGTCACTATATATCGCAACATTAGGTCATTTTAGTCATTGGGAGCTCAATGTTTATTCTGGTATTGCTTTTGCTGTCACATTTTTAGCGCAAGCGATTGTCTCACCTTACTGGGGTAATTTAGCCGATCGAAAAGGTCGCAAATTAATGTGCCTACGCGCCTCATTGGTGATGACCTTTACAATCTTTTTAACTGGTTTAGCAAATAGTGTTTGGATGATTATTGCTTTGCGACTCATTCAAGGTGCATTTTCCGGCTATGTCAATAATGCCACTGCATTTATGGCTGGTGAAACTGAACACGGTCGTTCTGGATCAGTCATGGCAAACATGATGACAGCCAGCGTGACAGGTAACCTCATCGGACCGCTAATTGGAGGTACTTTAGCTGATTTGTTTGGCTTTAGAATTCCTTTCTTTATTACCGGTGTTATGATGGGAATGGTCTTTTTGCTCACATTATTTAATACACAGGAACACTTCAAAGCCAATACGGCTAAAGTGCTCAAGCCAATGAAAGAAATATTTGCCAATCTTAAGAATACGAATATGATTATCACGATGTTTTGTACCACATTAATGGTCCAAGCTGCTTTAATGTCAGTCGCCCCCATTATCAGTTTATTAGTGAAAGACCTAATGGGTAATCAAGGTAACGTATCATTTGTTAGTGGTGTCGTTGCTGCAATGCCAGGTTTTGGTACATTGCTCATTGCCTCAAGACTCGGACATCAGATGGACAAAACTGGTCCAATCAAAGTATTATTAGCTGGCTTAGCTTTCGCAGGAATTATTTTTATCCCTATGTTCTTCGTCACATCCCCTTGGCCATTAGCTGCTTTAAGATTTTTGTTCGGCTTGGCCAATGCGGCAATGCTTCCCGCTGTACAAACAATTTTGACAATCAGTGTCCCACGCGAAGCTTTCGGGAGAATCTTTAGTTATAACCAATCATTCCAAGCAGCCGGTGGCGTTATTGGCCCCTTACTTGGTTCTGTCGTATCCGGTATATTAGGTTATCAGTCTGTCTTCTTGATTACAGCATGTATGCTACTCTTTAACTTTTATCTCGTCTTCCGCATTCGAAAAGTCAGCACAGAATAATATTCAGTGTTTTAATATAACAAAAAAGTCTATGCTTTTAGCAATGCTAAAGCATAGACTTTTTAAGTCAGTGTTAATCTACCACTGACTATTGATTATTCATAACTACTTAACTCGTGCAGGTTCCTCGTCTGATTTCATGGTATCTTTTGCTTTGTCGATTCCCTTAGAAGCTGATTTACCAACACTAGATGTGACATCTTGTGCCTTATCTTGCAACGAAGTAGACTTTTTATCGAACTCTTCCTTTTTCTGGATATCAACAACACGAACATTCACTTCTACAACATCTAGTCCTGTAATCTTGTTAATCTCGCGTGAAATAGTACTTTTGATGTCATCATATACACGTCGTACATCCGCACCGTATTCTACAATAATGTTCAAGTCGACAGCAACCTGTTCTTTTCCGACTTCAACGCTAACACCGTCGGTGGGATTATCGGTATTCACCAATTTATTCTTAATATTTGAGATAAAGCCACCATCGATGTCTAGTAAACCACGTGTCTGTTCCAGAGCAATGCCCGTGATTTTTTCAATTACTTTATCGTCATAAGATAGCTCGCCTTTAATATCACTGCTACTTTTTTCTGGTGTTGATGTTTCATTAATTTTAACCATATTCATTCTCCTTCTTTATCTACGTTTTAATACTGACACAATCGTTTCAAAAACCACTGCCAAACTCAAATCATGTTTTCGCATATAAAAGCCGATAGCATAACCAACAGATGATAGTAAGACTAACAAAACTGTTTTCCAAAAACCAATCGTCAAAAACAATACGGCGACAACTAGTCCAACTGACAATCCAATAAGCGGTTTCCAACGATGAAAATCAAAATTTTCCATGTATTCACCTCACACAACTCTTGGATTTTTTCTACTATGATCAGTTTGTCGATGAACGATGATTTTAGTTTTCACATCAATATCATCCTTACCAATTAAACCATTCACTTTGCGATTAATTTCTGTCACCAAATCTTCATAAGCACCATTAATCTGTGATTTTTTAGCCGTCATGCCTTTAACGATAATATTGACCTGACGCTGACGTATTTTCACTTTGATTTTAGTACTATCAATACCACGCCCTGAAACAATTGTGTGAACAAAATTCGTTATACTACGATCGGTGAGTAATAATTGCCCTTCTTGGCTCTTAGTCATTGTTAAATTATACTGTGGCTTTGGATAAAGCCAAACAACTAATAAACCTAAAATGAGTGCTCCAAGTAAGCCTATCACAAACCAATAATAATATAGCGACCACTCTTGTCGATCTAATGGTAATTGTCTCATGTAGTCATGAATATTTTGGTAAAACGGAAACGCTCGTCTTGTTACAGCAATTGGTAATAACGCTGCGATGTACACCAACCCAACTAAGGACAGCAGAAGCTTAATCAATTTATTCATAGACCCTCCTGCATATGTGTTTCACAACTCATTTATGACCGACTACCAACAATCCAAGATACTATAGCTACTAATACTACCGCACCAATAATAGATGGAATAATTGCCATTCCTGCTAGTGAAGGACCCCATGATCCAAGTAGCATTTCACCTAACCATGAGCCAATAAGACCTGCAGCGATATTACTAATCCACCCCATCGCGGCACCTTTACTTGTAATTGCACCAGCTATTGCACCAATAATAGCCCCCACAATCAATGTCCATAATAGTCCCATAATATCTCCTTTCTTACTTACACGACTCAGTTACTCAACTCAGAAGTTATTTCCAACATACGATAACTTCTTTACACGTTCAGACTAACATAATGATATTTGCCAAACAAATAATATGATTATCGGTATGCAAAACAAAAAAAACATCACGTCCCGTGATGTTTTTTATTGTTACTGAAATAAGAATACTTTGGTTTCGTATGGTCTTAGTTGATCACTCTGATCATCATCATAATTGCTAATCAAACACTGCTTGGCATTACGCTGCCCGTAATCACGTACAACATCTCGATCAGTAAAGTTACTCAAAACGAGCAATGTTTGCCCATTATAATGACGACGGTAAGCAAATACTTCATTGTCTTCTGGATCAATGGCTTCATAGCTACCATAGACAATCAATTCACTCTCGTGGCGTAGTTGAATGAGTCTTTGGTAATAATAAAAGACAGAATCATCATCTTCCAAAGATGCCTCGACATTGATATCAGTATAATTTGGATTAAGATTAAACCAAGGTTTTCCAGTTGTAAAACCAGCGTTTTCTTCAGTTGACCATTGCATCGGTGTTCGCGCATGATCACGCGACATGGTTGCGAAATAGCGCATCATCGTTTCCTTATCAACAATCTTGTCTTCTAAAACAAACTGTTGATAAGCATTCAAAGTTTCAATATCTTCATATTGAGAAATGTCGTCAAATTTAACATTCGTCATACCGATTTCTTCACCTTGATAAATATATGGTGTACCTTGCAACATATGTAAAGTTGTGGCTAACATTTTAGCTGCTTTGACACGATATTTAGGGTCATCTGTTGCAAATCGTGATACAGCACGTGGCTGATCATGGTTATTCCAATACAAGCTATTCCATCCCTTGCCATCAAGACCAAGTTGCCACTTAGATAGCGATGCTTTAAGATCAGTCAGCTTAATCTTTTCATCATTCCATTTCGTTAATCTTTCATCTGGATTGGGCGTTAACGCAACGTGTTCAAACTGGAATACCATATTCAGTTCATTTCCAGACAAATTAGTGTATTCTTGTGCCTTTTCAGGTGTTGCACCTGGCATCTCACCAACAGTCATCACATCATAATGGGACAAAACTTTACTATTCATTTCTTGCAAAAATTCATTCAGACGCGGACCATTAGCAACAGCTGTTGCATCAGCATAAATGGCATTATCTGGTTTTGGTATATCTGGTAATCCAGCTTCTTTGGATATCAAATTAATCACATCCATTCGGAACCCATCAATTCCCTTGTCTAGCCAAAATTTCATCAAATCCCATACTTCATTACGGACAACTGGGTTTTCCCAATTCAAATCTGGTTGAACATCGGCAAAAAGATGCAAATAGTACTGTCCAGTAGCTTCGTCAAATTTCCAAGCTGAACCACTGAAGAATGATCCCCAATTATTAGGTGCTTGACCATCAACAGGATCATGCCAAATGTAATAATCGCGATATGGATTATCTTTTGATTTTTTACTTTCAATAAACCATTCATGTTGATCAGATGTATGATTAACCACAAGATCCATCATAATCTTCAATCCCAACTTGTGCGCCGTTGCTAGCATCTCATCATATTGTGCCATGGTGCCATAAGTTGGTTGGATATTCCGATAATCGCTAATATCATAACCGTTATCTTTGTTAGGTGAACAATAAATTGGATTTAACCAAATCACGTCTGCACCCAAACGTTTAATATAAGGTAATCGTTGCGTTAGACCACCAATATCGCCAATACCATCACCATCACTATCCTGAAAACTCATTGGATATACTTGATAAACAACTGCTTCTTGCCACCAATTTTTCTTCTTCATCATTCATTTCCTACGCTTTCGTTATTTTAGAAACACTTCTACTAATCCACTGAAAAGCTACAATACCAACAGTTACGATTAATAACACAATAAACATACCGATAAAACCATTACCACTAATTTTTGCTAATACCCTAACACCAATTGGGCTAATAAACGATCCCAAGTTACAGCCGATAAGCAAAACTGAATTACCTAAAGTTTCTGAGCCAGCAGGTGCAATCTTAGATAATAAATTAAATGCATAAGTACCAGCTAATGGATAAGAAAAGCCACACAATATTGTACCTAATGACACAATATATAGATTACCACCTGTACCGATCAGAATAGCACCCAACGCCATTAAAAAAGTACCAATGGGTAGCGTCATGTAACGTGCCACTTTGTATATACGTCCAAATAAAAATCCCATTGCCATACCAGCTAAAGTGTTCAAAGAAATAATCAGACTAGCCGTTGTCGCTGATCCCAAAGCACCACGAACGATGATACTTGGTATCTGCACAATAATTGCTGTTGAACACATCACCAAGAATAGGAGTAATAGGGCTAGCAGCACTACTGGCAAATTAATTCTTTGGTGTGCCTCTTTGTTTTCGTCATCAATTTGTGGTTCTGGTACATATCGCCAAAAGAAGATCATAATTGGAAATGCCAAGCCATAAATCAAGAATGCCATATGCCAATTAATTAACAACAATAGGCCGACAACTAAATTCAAAATACAGACACCAAGCTGTTCCATTGCAGAACGATTACCTAGCATTTGTGCTTTATCATGGCCGCTAAACAATAAATCAATAACCGTTATTGCCAGTGAATTAAATAGACCAATACCAATACCTAACAATAGTCGCGATATAAATATTGCTTCAAAACTCTGACTAAATACAGGAAATATACCAGCTACGCCTGTAATCATTAAGCCTAGCGCAATTGTTCGCTTAATACCTATCTTCTTTGCAATGGTACCTGAGATTAACAAGAATAACATAATTGTAAATTGCTGAACAGTTGCAATCATATCAATCATTTCCAATGAGATGTTGGGAAAATTCTTTGCCATTAACGGTAGTGCTGATGAAACTGCCGGACCAGTCGTAATAATTAGAGATATTGACAGTACCGCGTAACGCATCATACCAGTATGTGACGCGGATATTGCTTTTTTCATGATATTAACCTTTCTCAAAATGTGGTGGATTGCATTCAATCAAGCATTATTCAAAAATAATATTAAATATTTGCCTATTGATTGAATAACTAACGTGTTTAATCAAAATCGTGTAAACGTTTACACAAAGTACTATAACACTTTTATGCAAACGTTTGCAATAGTTATTATATTTTTTATTTTACTATTTTGCACGACTACCTTATAGTTAAACTAATGAATCTAAAATAAGCTAGGTAACAATTATGGCTACTACAATAAAAGACATCGCCCGCGTCGCTGGCGTCTCTCCATCAACTGTTTCACGTATATTATCGAATAAGCAAACATTATATAGTGGCTATGCCACCGAAACCATTACCCGGGTTAAACAAATTGCTGAAGACTTAAATTATCGAAAAAATCGTTCAGCAATTGAGTTAGTAACTAAAACAAGTCAAGTATTGGGAATTATTTTATCGGCAACTCCGACTAACTTTGCGCAAGAGATTATTTCTGGTATCCAAAAAGAAGCTTCTTTACACCATATGGATACCATTATTGCTTATGCTGGTGAAGATGATGACGCCTTACAGCTTCAGGCACTCAAAACAATCTCTGAAAGAAGTGTTAAGGGGATTCTCTTACTCGGTATTACACTTAGCCCAACTAATGAACATTTCTTACGTTCTGCTGATATTCCCTATATATTTCTATCAGTTGCTCAATCTGAACCAGATTTACATTTCATTGCATCAAACGATTTTGATATTGGGTATCAAGCAACCCAATATCTCATTAATCATGGCCATCATGATATCGCTTTTGTTGGTGCTAATCTTGAATCTTGTGTGGGACATCTACGTCTTGATGGCTATCGTCAAGCGCTGAAGGAGCATCATATTACTTATCACGACGATTATGTGATCGGTGGTAATTGGCTTTACGTTGATGGTGTTCATGCCGTCAATATTTTACAAACGCAAGTTAACTTAACTGCTATTTTAGCTGGAAGTGATTTAGTCGCTGCTGGTGTAATGAATCGTGCACGTCAATTGAACCGCGTCATCCCTTCTGATTTATCAGTTATGGGCATTGATGGCACACTACTGTGTGACGTTATTTATCCACAATTAACCAGCATTAAACAATCATTTTACGAAATGGGCGTTCAAGGTACCAAACAAATTATCGAAAAAACTCACATTGAGAGTGCCTATACATCGATTTCTATAAAAGATGGTGCCAGTGTTACAACACACTAAATAAAAAACATCAGTGTCCCTCGACACTGATGTTTTTATTTTATAATGCGCAAATCATCATTATCTTGATAAAAGCGTTAAAATAAAAAATGAAAGGATGATTACTAGAACGTAATCAACATACTTAACAACCATATGAAACCTAATAAAATTAATTTACAAAATATTCCTACAAGGATTAAAGTTGCAGCACTCCTGAATATCTTGTTTATGATTATCACTGTTATTTATAATGTTTATTTGTATCATCATAATCATATGCTTAAATCTATGCCTGAACGTAAGTTCCCTCTTCAAAATAACTACGCTTGGCTCACTGCAAATAATGGTACGTCAATTCATTATTTTGTATTTGGTCTATTGATTCTTGTGATCCTCACCAGCTTTAGTTTTTACTTCGTCATGAAAACGATTAAAGCCGTGGATGTCGACCGTAAACATTTTTCATTCTTGTTGGCCATCATCAGTAGTGTTATGACACTAATTTTAACAATCATTATGATTGTACAATTGGCTTCACCAATATTGGCAGCTTTACTCGTTATCCTCGCTTTAACTGGCGCCATTATACTAGGTAGTAAAGCTTCACAAAATAAAAGATAATAAAAGACGAACTTTATTTCGTTTATAAGCGAAATATTTACAATATAAACAAATTATAACGAACTTAAATCTCTTTTTATATGCTATTATATGATTTATGAATGAACATCACATATAGGAGATTTTTTATTATGCACTGGTTTCAAGACTTCATTGCAGCCATCAGTGTCGTGCTTAATGGTATTCCACAAGGTATCTTAGCCATGTCATTGGGGTTCGCTGTTTTTCCAACCACTTTTTCTTTTGTCTTTGCCTCAGCTGTCAACGGTACTTTTGGCTCAGTAGCACCGCTTTCTTTCCAGGCCGAATCGCTTGCATTAACTGGCGGTCTAGGTAAAGATATGCGGGAGCGTGTTTCCATCGTTTTCTTTGGTTCCGTTATTATGGCATTTATTGGCTTTTCAGGTATGTTGACCAAAATTGTTGATTTCATGGGAGCGCCCATTATGGCCGGTATGATGGCAGGTGTTGGTATCATGTTAAGTCGAATCGCAATTAATATGGCAAAAGATGATAAGCAAGTCGGCATTATTTCAATTTTAGTCGCTGGTTTGACATATATCTTGACGCAAGATTTAATTTGGACAATTGCACTATCCGTTATTTTATCTAGCTGTTATGCCCGTTTTGTCCAAAATTATGAACAAACATTGCCTGCCCATATTACTGCCCGTAAATTTACCTTTTATAAACCTAAGATGAGTTTCAATATTTTACGTGGTGCCTTGAGTCTGGCCTGTTTGAATATTGGCGCTAATATCTCATATGGTTTAATTACTGGATCGATGACTGGTATAAAACCCAATCCAGTAGATCTTAATTTATTAACGTCAACACAAGCACTAGCTGATATGGGTACCAGTCTTTTAGGTGGTGCGCCTGTAGAAGCCATTATTTCAGTTACTGCTAGTGCCCCTGAACCAGTTATAGCCGGTATCATGATGATGCTTATGATGGCTATCATTTTATTTACTGGTTGGTTACCCAAAATTGGTAAATATGTTCCGAGTACATCCATTGCTGGTTTTTTGTTAGTTCTTGGCGCCGTCGTTATCTTCCCGGCTGATGCTGCAACAGCTCTAGGTGGAACACAGATTATCATTCCAGCAATTACATTAGTTGTCACCGCAATTATTGATCCTTTTGCAGGACTTTTGATTGCTGGCATTTTGAAATTCTTATTGCCCGTCGTAGGTTTTGGAGCTTAAAACATGATATCAAAAAATTATACTTTAGCAATCGGTCACGTAAAACGTGACCTCCCCATTGTACCGATCAACTCAACAACGAGTATTGCGTCATTTGTTTTGCTCGGCGATGCAGAATTAGCACATGAAGCAGCGCAACAATTAAAAAATCGATTACCTAAAGATTTCGACTGTATTGTCACGATGGAAAGTAAAGGTATTCCTTTAGCACAAGAATTAGCTGTACTCATGCAGCAACCACGTTATGTCGTCCTACGCAAGTCTGTTAAAAGCTATATGAACTCACCACTGACGACAGACGTTTCAGCAATTACAACACAAGCACATCAACAACTTGTCTTGGATCAAAATGACGCTGATTATTTGCAAAATAAAAACATCATCTTATTAGATGATGTTATTAGTAGTGGTGGTTCCTTATTAGCTGCTGAAACCTTATTACAGCAGATCAATGTTAAAATTATAACCAAAGCGGCTATATTGGCTGAAGGCGATGCCGCAAAACGCGACGATATTGTCTATCTTCAACCCCTCCCTCTATTTAAACCTGATGCATGATAATAGATAATTTGCACGGCATTCTAACTGAATGCTTTTTTATTTTGCATCAAAATTGAGTGGCATGTATTAAAGTACGTGCTACTTTTTCTGGGCTTTCGGGTTGTGCTTTAACCAACCACTTATTTAAAACATTAAATAATCCACCGATTGAGAAGCTCATAATATAATCAATTTCTTCTTGGTTTTCTGTAAGATGCCACGGCGCATCAAACATTGTATAAACTCCCGAAAGTTGCTGCGTCATCTGCAATGAAACACGATAAAAAAGTTGCTGTTCAATGAGTAGCCTAACAATATCACGTTCTTGCCACCAAAATTCAAAGAAACGCTGCCATATCTCTTCAAATGGTGTGTGTACCATATCGATTTTTTGGCATTCAGTAATATAATCTTGTGTTTTATTGTGACAATAATAATCAATCAAATCATCTTTATGGTCAAAATATCGATAAAAAGTTCTACGTGATAGCCCTGCTTCTTGACAAATATCTGCAACTTTAATCGTTTGATAATCTTGCTCCTGTAATAATTTAACAAGTGCTTCCCATATCCAAAGGCACGACTGCGCTGCTTGTCGTTGTTTTCCATTTAGCATAACAATTCTCTCTTCCTGCACATAAACTCATTTATGTAGCACTTTAACATCATGTATTGTAAATCCTTGCGTCTTGAGTATACTAAACCCAGCAATAAATGTCACACATGTAACCAATTCCAACATTTGTGACACATAAAGGAGAATAACAATGCAAAAAGTAAGACCAGTATTACCGTTGCTCATTATCGGTAATATTCTGTGCATGATGGATGTTTCAATTGTGACCATCATTATGCCAAAATTACAAAGTACCTTCAATGTCAGTTTAGATGATTTATCCTGGGTTATTAATATTTACACCATTATCTTTGCTGCATTTATTATTCCATTCGGTCGCTTAGCCGATAAAATGGGGCGTAATAAATTAATTTTTATTGGTTTATGTATTTTTGGCCTCGGTTCATTAGGTAGCGGGACTGCTGTAAATCTTAATGTGCTACTGATTTTTCGTGCGATTCAAAGCTTAGGTGCAGCAATTATTATTCCAACAAGTATGGTGGTTGCACTAGAACTCACTGATAGCAAAAATCGTAATAAAATAATGGGTATTCTTGCTGGATCACAAGGTTTAGCCGTTGCACTTGGTCCATGTGTGGGTGGCTTTATTTCACAGTACTGGGATTGGCGATGGGTCTTTTTCATTAACATCCCCTTCATCATATTAATATTATTACGATTACCCTTTGTACTATCTATCAAAAATGAACAAACCATTCAAACTAAAAACGACTGGTTTGGCACTTTTTTGAGTATCATTGCACTCTTCACATTATCCCTGGGATTAATTAAAGGCAATAGTTGGGGTTGGCATAGTCAGATTATTCTACTCTTATTCCTTATTGCCTTACTAGCATCTATTCTATTTCTATTCTGGGAACGACATATCGCACATCCTATGATTGACTTATCTTTATTCAAAAGTCGTAATTTCAACGCAGCCTGTTTTGCTTTGATTTTATGTAATTTCTTTCTAGGTGGCATGGTCGTTCTCATGCCGACATTTTTAACTAAAATACACAATCTTAGTGAAATCCATGCAGCGCTCTTAATTACGCCGTATTCCGTTTCCGTTATGATCGCTGTTGTTTTGTCAGCATTACTAGCGAAAAGAATCAATCACAAATTCATGATTGGCACTGGTTTTTTACTCATTAGTGGGAGTTATTATGTTCTGAGTCAACTTCCGGATAAAGACTACGTCCTACAATTAATTATAAGTGACATCTTATTAGGTATCGGTTTTGGGATGGTTGCAGCTATCGCGAATATCATGGTTATTGCTGACTTCCATGGTGTTCAATTAACCTCATCGCAGAGTGTGGCCAATGTTTTGCGTCAAGTTGGTTTAGTATTATCTATTGCTGTTTGCATGTCGCTATTAACGAGTTATCTTACTACCGCCAAATCACATACTTTAGCTTATAGCTATGATCGACTGGAAACCCTTCATTTAAACCAGCAACAGCAGAAAACTATTAAAAAGAAACTAGCTCAAAAACTTAATGCTAACCACCAATCAATCAATTCTAATCAAAGTAGTATCAAAGTACCCAAAGTCGTAATATCTGAAGCCAAACGACATACACTTATCAATACGCATTATCAAGATGCTTTACAACATATTGCCACACAGAAAAAAGTGACGGTGGATCAAATACCAGCATCTACCAAAGCCCTAATACGACAACAAATAACACATACAGTTAATACAACAATTAATCAAAAAGAATCTACCATTCATGCAAAAATTCAGCATTTTACGGTTGATGTGCATCGTCAACTCAAAAAGAACGTTGCTAAAGCCTTTCTAAACGTTTATCAGGTTATTTTCCCAATCGCATTATTATCAATAGCTGTTATTTTTATATTTAAACCGAAACATCAATGATACAAAAAAAAGGCCGTGATAGCTCACAGCCTTTTTTGTTTTATACCAAATCTTCACCGTTTGTCGCGATAACTTTTCGATACCAATCAAATGAGTCCTTTTTAATGCGCTTTAATGTGCCATTACCATCATCATCTTGATCAACATAAATAAAACCATAACGCTTTGACATTTCTGATGTTGAAAAACTAATCAAATCAATTGGGCCCCACATTGTATAACCCATGAGATGGACACCATCAGCAATTGCTTCCTTCATTTGTTCAATATGTTGACGCAAGTAGTCAATACGGTACTGATCATGCACATGCCCGTTCTCTAATTTATCCAAAGCGCCCAAGCCATTTTCTACCACAAATAGTGGTTTACGATAACGATCCCACATTGCGTTTAAAGTAATCCGAAGACCGATTGGATCAATCTGCCAGCCCCAATCCGATTCTTCCAAATAAGGGTTACGACCGCCCACAACCATATTCCCCATTGAATCAGCACTTTGATCATGTTGGGTGACATTTGTCATGTAGTAACTAAAGCTAATAAAGTCAACAGGATACGCTGCCAATAGCGCTTGATCCTCATCCGCCATCTTGATTGTGATACCATTTTCGGCAAAATAACGATTCATGTATTCCGGATATTCACCGCGTGCCTGTACATCAGTAAAGAAAAGATTTTTTTGATCTTCCAACTGTGCTGCGCGAACATCAATCGGATTTGGTGTCCCTGGGTATGTCTGCATTCTCGCTAACATAGCACCTATTTTAGCTTGTGGATCAATTTCATGTAACTGTTGTGTCGCACGCGCGCTCGCAACAAATTGATGATGCAAAGATTGATAGCGAATTTGCAGTTGCTCTTTTTCAGATAGATGTTTATCAATAGCACCTGTTTCATGGAATCCCCAGGTACCAGTGTTAATTTCATTAAATGTTAGCCAATACGGTACCTTGCCTTGATAGCGCTGAAACACAGTTTCTGTGAAACGATTAAACGCCGTAATTGTTTCTCGACCAGCCCAACCATTATATTTCTGTGTTAGAGCAATTGGCATTTCATAGTGTGATAACGTAATTAAAGGTTGGATATTATATTTAGCAAGCTCAGCCAAAACCCTATCATAAAAGGCTAAACCAGCCGCATTAGGCTGTGCATCTTCACCATTCGGGAAAATACGTGACCAAGCAATTGAAAAGCGATAAACTTTAAAGCCCATTTCAGCAAATAAAGCAATATCTTCTTGATAATGATGATAGAAGTCAATGCCACGTCTTTTAGGATACGCAACATCAGTGGTGTCAGCTAATGCCACCTTTAATGTTTCTGCTGTAACGTCACTCATCGACACTTGGCGTCGATCATCTGCTTTTTTAACAACTTCCGCTGTACTTAAGCCTTTACCATCAATACGCCAAGCACCCTCAACTTGGTTCGCCGCAGTCGCACCGCCCCATAAGAAATCTTTTGGAAATGACTTTGGAAATGTTACGTTATACATGTTTGATTTCTCCTTGATCCATTGTTTCATTTTTAGTGTTCTTTTCTGCTAAGGATATCACCCACTGAGTATCCTTTGTTGTTGTATCAGGTGTTACCGAAATATTATAATCTGGTGTATTGGTCACAATCATCATCACGGTAGTATCAAAGCCAGCTGTTTTAACTGCTTCTCGATCAAATTCGACAATTGCTTCCCCTTGGGTTACCTTTTGATTCTGTTGTACTAAGGTTGTAAAATATCGGCCATCTAATTCAACGGTATCAATGCCGATATGAATCAATACTTCTGCCCCATCTTTTGAAATAATACCAATGGCATGTCCAGTTGGGTAAACTGCACTAATTGTACCTTCAACTGGCGATTTAACAATATTACTAGTTGGCACTATTGCAACACCTTGCCCCATTACTTCTGAGGAAAATACCTCGTCTTTTACATTTTTCAAAGGGATGATCGTCCCCTCAATAGGTACTGCTAAATATTCATTCCCTGGCTTTTTTTCATTAACAACTACAGATGATGCTAATGTCTCTTTTGATCTTTGAATACCGAAGAAATAAGTCAACACAGTTCCTAAAATGAAGGCCACCGCCAAACCAATTATCACACTAGTAAAACCACTACCGAGATAAGTTGGCAAGGCTAATAAACTAGGAAGCGTAAATGAGCTGGCATGTGCTTGCCCGCCACCAGCGATAGCACCACCAATCGCACCTGCAATGGCAGCGCAGATAAAGGGACGCTTAAGTTTTAAAGTAACACCATAGATGGTTGGTTCTGTAATCCCTAATACAGCTGTTGCAACGGATGAACCGGCCAAAGACTTCATTTTCTTATCTTTGGATTTCAAGAAAACGCCTAGAGCGGCACCGGCTTGTGACAATACCGCAACACTCAATATTGGTAGCAACGGGTCATAACCTAATTTACTAATATTGTTCATCATAACTGGCACAAATGTCCAATGGACGCCGAAAATCACAAATACTTGCCAGAAAGCGCCAAGTATAGCACCTGCAACTGCTGGCGCTGTATTATAAATTGCTGATACGCCACTAGAAAGTAGTGTCCCGACACTAGCACCTAATGGTCCGACAACAATCATCGTTAATGGTGCCATAATCATTAGAGAAAATAGTGGCGTAAAGATGTTGCGCACAGCTTCTGGAAATACTTTATTTAATACGGGTTCTAAGTATGATAGAACCCAAACAGCTAGTAAAATCGGAATGACACTAGATGTATATGTGGTAGGAATAACTGGTATACCAAAGAAATTAATTGTTTGGGCACTGCCAGATATCGCCACTAATGTTGGATAAACTAACGTCGTTGCTAAGGCAACAGCAACGAATTGATTCACTTTCAAACGTTTGGCTGCTGTAAAAGCAAGCAATACAGGTAGGAAGTAGAAAAAGCCATCTCCTGCTGCATACCATATTTGATATGCACCACTTTTATCAGTTAGCCAACCAATTGCAACGAACAAAGCAAGCAGACCTTTTAGAATACCAGCACCAGCCATAGCACCCAAGAACGGTGTAAAGACACTAGAAATAAAACCAATAAAGCGATTCATTATATTTTCTTTTTTGTTAGTAGTAGTTTCAGTATCTTGATTATCGGTATTCTCTAAATCGGCTAATTGCGCTAGTGGCTCAAAAACTTTAGCCACTGCATTACCAATGACGACTTGATATTGACCGGCAGACTTGACAACAGTCACGACACCATCTAGATTTTCTATTTTTTGTGTATCGGCTTTACTTTCGTCTTTTAATTTGAACCGTAGCCGTGTCGCGCAATGCCAAGCAGTATTAATATTCTCTTTACCACCAACACCTGATAAAATTTCATTTGCTAATAATTTATAATCCATTATCATTCACCCTTTATAACCACAAAACCCAAGCCAATGCGAACTAACGTTAAAAACGCCGTTCATCATTAACTTGGGTTTTGCCTAATTGAATAGTTACAATCCCTTCAATCGTGCTGATTGAGTTCATTTATGATTCTTTGAATGTGTATCGTAATATAAACTTGTTCATTAACAGAAACATCGCGATGCAATTTAGTTTGTACGAATTGCATAATTTTCTGTGTACATTTAAATGCTTGTGGGTATTTTTTAAAGATATGTTCGTACAAAACATCATCTGGTTGTTCTGATTTCTGATTTTTTGCTGTCGTTGTGATCCGTTCCACGAAGAAACGTAAATGGACAAGAAATCGCTGATAACTAATACTTGTTTCATCTAATTGAATTTGTAATTGGTATTGCACAATGGTCAAAATATCACGAATCAATTGGGTCATTTCTGTACCCTTTTTAATATTTGATTGTGAAGAGGTCCGATTTTCAACAAATTTTAAAGCAATAAAGCCTGCTTCATCTTCTGCCAACGTAATACCAAATTCCCGCGTAATTAATTGTAGTGCTTCTTGACCAACTGTATACTCCATTGGATAAAAATGTTGAATTTCCCATAATAATTCATTTCGAATCACAATGTCATCTCTTGCTCTTTGGATGGCAAAATGAATATGATCCGTCACTGCAATTAATAGATAAGCATTGAACTTAGTATTTAATTTATCCTCTGCCAACCGAATAATTTTGGATGAGATTTCAAAGTATTCTGGAGGAATATCATGAATCAATTCATTAAATAATGATAACCAGTGTTCTTCTGTTGGTGTATAAATTTTATCAATCTGGTTTTCATTAATTGCTTGGCCAACTTTTTTTTGAAATCCAAGACCTTTTCCAATTAAAACAACTTCATGTCCATTATTTTCAGCCAGCAACACATTATTGTTAAATATTTTCTTTATTTCCATCAACCACTTCCTGACTTTCAAATATGTAAAAATAAAAACCTAACAATAAATGTCGAGACGTTTCCCCTAAAGGTTCATCTCAAACAGTATATCGTTAGGTTTTGCCCGTTAGAACGGTTACAATCCTTACCACATTTAAATTGTACACTATTTTGTAAGCGGTTTCAATAGACTTTTATCTTATTTATTTTTCAGCCAAATTATTGATACTTTCGTAAGCTAACAAAGAATAACACAGCAAACCAACAGATTGCTAATAATGTTGTAATCATTGTACCTTTAGACAATAATAATATTAAAAAAATTGTCCCCATAAATAGAATGGTTAGGTAATTTGTTATAGGTGCGCCTGGCATTTTAAATAATTGTTGCCCTTTATGATAATCAGCCGATTTTCTATATTTGATATGCGCTACCATTAATGTGGCGTAAATAACAATAAATGTTGCCGAAGCAATGGATGTCACAATACTAAATGCATCATTTGGGAATAAGTAGTTAATCAACACGACAGTTGCAACTAGAATGGTTGAAAATGTGATAGCATTCATTGGAATCGCACGATGATTTAATTTCGAAAACATACTTTTTTTGTCTGACAAAGCAAATAACATTCGGCCTGTGGTAAATAACGAACTATTGAGCGAAGAGGCCGCTGCCGTTAGGACCACAAAATTAATGATCCCCGCTGCCGCAGGAACACCAATTCCTGAAAATACTTGTACAAATGGTGACATCTCTGAACTATAATGAGTCCAGGGTTGAATCACCATAATGGCTAATAAGGCACCAATATAAAAAATTAATATACGGATAATAATCGAATTAATCGATTTAGGAATTGTACTTTCAGGATTCTTTGTTTCTGATGCTGTAATCCCGACAAATTCTACACCCAAGAAGGCAAAGAACGCCATTTGAAATGCAGACAAAACATCATGTCCCTTATCCGCAATTAGTCCATGTTCCCATAAAGTAGACAAATGCGTTATACCCGATTCAGTACGCGTGTGTAAAATAACCATGATAACACCCGCTGCAATCATCGCTAAGATAGCCACAATTTTAATCATTGCAAACCAGAATTCAGTTTCGCCAAAGGCACGCACGGCAATGATATTAATGCTGTACAAAACAGCTAAAAATACAATACCCCAAATCCATATCGGAATGCTTGGAAACCAGTAACGCATATAGTTACCAATGGCAGTTAGTTCAGCCATCGCAATGACAATCCACCCTAACCAGTAGGTCCATCCCATAATAAATCCAGCTCGCTCGCCTAGATATTTTTTAATAAAACCGATAAAAACAGTTTGATTTGTATCTGATAAAAGTAACTCACCTAAGGCACGCATCATTGAGAATACAAAAAATCCAGTCACAATATAAATCAATAAAATGGTTGGTCCGGCTTTTTGAATAGATTCTCCAGCGCCCAAAAATAGCCCTGTACCAATTGTGCCTCCTAGGGCAATCATATTAACATGACGCCCCGAGAGGTGCCGTTCAAGTGAATGATTCTCACTCATTATATTTCCCCCTATAAATTAAAATATCAACTTAATTTATGTTAGATTATAATTTATAATAAGTAAAACTCAACTTTTTCAATTTTAAATGAATAAAAGTATTCTAAGGATGTACATTTTGACAAATTTCGCTTATAAAGTATTTACAACCGTCGTCACGCAACAGTCTTTTTATAAAGCTTCGCTCCAGCTAAATGTTACCCCCAGTGCTGTCAGCCACTCTATTAATCAGTTAGAGACAACTTTAGGGTTTCCACTCTTCATTCGCAGTCGAACAGGGATGCGGCTAACGGATGATGGCCAATATATTCTGCCCTATATTCAAGAAATTATCAATGCTGATGACAAATTGCTACAGATAGCTGATAATATCAAGGGACTTCACGCTGGTAACATCAGAATCGGCGCTTTTAGTAGTGTCTGTGTGAACTGGCTGCCCCATATTATTCGCTCTTTTTCTCAAAAATATCCTAAAATTAAAATTGCCATTGCCCAAGGTAGTTTTAGCGATATTTCTAAAAAAACCAATGTTGGAGAAATCGATATTGGTTTTACAACACTCCCTGTTAATGAAAACTTGATTGTCTTACCATTAATCTCAGATCCAATTAGGTGTGTTACACCTTCTTCTTTCGTACCCAAAAATCGTCATAGTATTACCAAAGATGATTTAATCGGTCAAAAATTCATTTTACAAAAAATGGATTATGATCGTGATACTAAATTAGCACTTGATTATTACAATGTTGAGCTCAATTCGATTAATTTTTCTATAGATGACCAATCGATTATTTCAATGGTCGAAGCTGGTATCGGCCTTGGTATTTTGCCTGATTTAGCATTGAATAAACTTAATGGTGATATTAATGTCTATCCTTTCAGTGAAACCTTTACACGTCAGGTTGCGCTCGTTGTGAATAAGAATCAAATGACATCCCCCTCTGTCGCTGCAATGGTGAAGCATATTGAATCCTTCATTAAAGATTCAATCGTTAAATCTTCACTTTGAACAAATAAAAAAGCAACACATCATTTGTGATTGCTTTTTTATTGGTTATTTGAAATAAATTGTTGCTGCTTTCGTATTATCTGTCACAATAGCTTGAGCACCAATACTTTTTGCATGGACAAAGTCTGATTTACTATTTGAATCGTTGACCATCAGCATCTTATGATGCTTATTGAGGAATGATACAGTTTCACGATTCACTAGCGATTGATTCAGGGCAATAAATTGAACAGCTGCTGGCAACTGGCTAACAGTTTTTTGCCAATCTACTTTGGATTGATTGGTATTTTTGATTTGTAATATTTCAGGGGCTTGTGGTAGTGATTGGTGCATATAACTCAAACTATTAACATCCGTCGACTGCAACAAAACATGATTTGTCAGATGATTTCTTCTAATAGAAGAGATAATCCCCCGTTCCAAAAGCTCATGATGATTATTTTGCTCTTGTATCGCAATAACATAGTTGGTCATAACACCGTATTTATCAAATATTTGGTTAAGCGTATGCACCGATTCACCATTATGATATTTATGATGCTGAATGGTCCGATAATTCGAATCCGTGATATTGATATTTTGACCAGTTGCTTGATTTAAATTATTGTCGTTAGCTACAACTAAATGATGGTCTTGACTCAAGAAAACTTTCTGGTCAATATACTGCACACCAGATTTTAAAGCAACATTATAATTTGCTAAGGTATAATCTTGACCTTGGTGACCAATAATTAAGGGCTGATGTCGCGACTGTTTAATATTAATTGGTTGATGATCACGCCAAATGCCATAAATAATTGTTAGCATCAAAACGAATAAAACAATAACTGGTAACTTCAATATTTTTTTAACATTATGCATCATGATTATCCCACAAAATTATTTTTCTTCATTGTACTCCCTGATGCCATAATTAAAAAGAGACATTTTAATAATACTGGCATTAATGCTCTTTCGGCTGATCTGGTAATAACAAAACAGACCCGGCGCCAATCACTAGTGACACCATGAATAAGATAAATATGGTACCAATCGACGTCCCATTATCCAAAAAGATACCTACCAGCAATGGACCAAGCACAGCACCGATTCGACCAATACCTTGTGCTAATCCTGTCATTGTGCCACGATACGTCATATGATATTGTTCAGGTGTTAATGCAATAATAGCCCCATAAGCACCTAGATTAAAAAAAGACAAAATACAACCCGCCAGTAAGGTCATAAACAATGATGTTGCACTACCAAATAATATAGCTCCACCAGCAGTGCCTACCATATATATTGCAAAGACGTATTTAATTTTAATTTTACCCGATAACCATGCTGCACCAAAGTAACCCGGCAATTGCGCAATGATCATTATTACTGAGTAACCGAAGCTAGTCACAATTGTATTGCCACGACTGATTAAAATACTAGGTAACCACATGAACATACCATAATAGCTAAACATTACCATCAACCATGCAAGCCATAACAATGGTGTGGTTCGGGTAAAAGCATGGCGCCAATTATCAATATTATGTCGGTCCTTTACATATTCAACATTGTCCTCTTGAATATGTTTACGAAATAATAATGCCACGAGCGCACTCAATACTGTCAAAAGAAGTAAACCACGCCAGCCTAAATACGGACTCAATAAAAATGATAATAGCGCTGCTACTAGCCAGCCTAATGCCCAAAAGCTATCAGCCAATATTAACATCTTCCGTCTAACCTTCCCTTGGTACAAATCAGATATAAAAGTAGCGGCCACAGGTAGCTCTCCGCCTAATCCAATACCAACGACAAATCGAATAACTAAGAACATGTAAAAGTTTGGTGAAAAGGCCAAAAAAGCATTACCGATTGAAAATATTAATAATGAAATTAATAATGTTTTTTTCCGTCCCATCCGGTCAGCCAGATGGCCCAAAATAAACGCACCCAAAATCATACCTACTGTACTCACCGAACTTAACATACCGGTTTGTGCAGCTGTTAATGCCCATTCCTTATGCACCA
Organism: Leuconostoc fallax; assembly: GCF_004354645.1. Classification (NCBI taxonomy): domain Bacteria; kingdom Bacillati; phylum Bacillota; class Bacilli; order Lactobacillales; family Lactobacillaceae; genus Leuconostoc; species Leuconostoc fallax. The sequence goes on from NZ_PUFI01000015.1 coordinate 162,082, forward strand.
ACGGCATAATATATGACAGCAGACCAACATCCATAGCATCAAACATCCAGGCCGTCCCAATAATAAGAAATACACGTAAATTATGATCCCGATTAACTATCCCTTTTGTCATCCCATTCATCTCCTAATTTTAAATTATTTTAGGTCTTTTTTACTTTTAATAAATTATAAACGAATCTGTGGACATTTCAATACTCAATTCAAAATAATAAAAAAACCTGTTATTATGACAAAATAACAGGTTACATTAATGATTCATTTTTTACTAAGCTATATGATTTTTTGGTTTAAAATACGGCTAACATTCAACTTCAAGTTTGGGACAACATCCTCTTCAAACCACGCATTGCGTTTCAACCAAATGTTATTACGCGGTGACGGATGAACGATTGGAAAATATTGTGGTAAGTACGCCTGATAATTTGCCACGATATCCGTAATTTTATCTTTAGCAGTTAGGTGTAAATAATACTTTTGTGCATAAGCACCAATTAAAATAGTTAATTGTAAATTGGGCATCTGTGCGAGTAAGCGCGTATGCCATTTTTCAGCAACACCTTTTCTCGGCGGCATATCACCAGATTTGGCCTTTCCCGGATAGTAAAAGTCCATGGGAATTACCGCAATTTCACCTGATTCATAAAAAATGTCACGATCAATACCCATCCACTCACGTAAACGATCACCCGACGCATCATTCCACATAATGCCTGTTTCTTGCACTTTTTTACCAGGTGCTTGACCAACGATGAGAATGCGCGCAGCTTTATTCACTGAAAAAATCGGTTCCCATCCCTTATTCGTATATGCGACATTTTGCGAATCTTCCATTATTTCTTGATAGATTGACATCATTTCTCCATAATACTATTTATTAAGGGCTGTGTTTGATAGTCCTACGTCATTAATTTACCAGTATTAAAGGCAAATAACCACCATTGATACATTAAAATTTGCTCATTATGATACGACTATTAAAGGACTTTTTCCAGATTGTACCATTGCTCGTTAGCATGCTGCGATGCTGATTCACCTCGGTTAATATAACCATTTTTTTCATAGAATGGAATACGATCTTCTAAACAAGTTAGCGCAATGCTTTCGCGCCCTTGCTCTCTGGCAACCTTTTCTAGAGCTTGTAGTAGTTGACTGCCAACACCTTGTCCTCGTGCTTCTGGTGAAACAGCAACTGTCAAAATCGTTTGATGTCCACCTGTGGCAATATTTTCAGGATTGTCCTCATACATCCAATCTTCAACAAAACGTGCTTGCACCGCTGGGCCACAAATGAATCCCAAAAGTGTTTTCTGCTCATCAATAGCCAATAAAAATGTCTCTGGGAAACGTTGAATTCGCTCAGTATATTGACTAAGTGATCCTGCTTCTTCGGGATTAAAACCAGCATTTTCAATGCGAACAATATCATCCAAATAACTTGACGTTGCATTTATAAATTTCATCACTATACTCCCATTAAACAAGCTTTTATTTTATCTTTATTCAAGATTAATAAGTTTATTATAACGAATGTCCCAGTTTGAGTAAATAATAGCACTTACAAAATGTAACAATATACTAATTTAAGTCACCATCAGCTATTTTTTCTAATAATGGCCGTGAAGGAATGAAAAATAATTGACCAAACAATATATCTGAAAAGTGTAACAAATAGTCTGACTGCTCTAACATTTGTTCCAGCATTGACTTAGTCACTTCCCAATGCCGAGCATAGCCCATAAAGTAAGTGCCTGTTTTACCTGAAGCTGGTTCAGAAAACGGTACATTCATACGAATAATTTTTTGCTCTTCACCATCAATTTCTACCTTAGAAGCCACATTATGTGCATTGTGGTATTTATCTTCATCTTCGAGCTCTAAATCACTAAATTTCTCTCGGCCAACTGCCTTTTCTTGTTCTTCAGTCTTTAAATTATGCCAGAAATCCATATCATGACGCCATTTTTGTGCAAACGCGTAACTGCCATTAATAAATGTCTCATCTTCATCACCAACGAGTGCATATTCTGCTGCATCATGGACATCAGGTGCTTCTGTACCATCAATAAAGCCAATAATTGCACGACCTTCAAAATATCTAAATCCTTTTGTTTCGTCGACTACTTCGGTAATATCCTTTAAGAAACGCATAAATTGTGTTTGCGCTTCATAAACTACCGCCTCATTGCTTGCTCGAATATGGAAGAAAATATCCCCATCAATAGCGGGCATTGTGTATTCATCATGTGACAGCGTTTGATATGTTTCTAACTCTTTTGGCTGGGGAGAATTAGGAAACAAAAATTGCCAGGCTTTTTGACTAAAACCAAAAGCAACCTTTAATTCGCTTTGTGATGCCAAATTTTTATCGCGAATTTTTAATGATCGGATAATCGCTTGTGAGCGATCCGCAAATTCAGCAATCGTCTCTTGGGCTACCTTTTGATTTTCACGAGTTAATTTTAAAATACTGAATTGGACATGTTCTCCAACATCTTTCCAAACATCTTGGGCTTTATTTGCATCAATTGGCATGGTAGTTCTCCTTTTTGTTTACAACTTAGAATAATTCTAACTTGATGTAATGTCAAGTTAATTTTAAAACACAAAAAAATACCTGTCGGCTGTTGTCCGCCCTACAAGTATTTTATTTACGCCAAAAATTTGATATATCTTGTTTATCTGAAATATTGTACGCAATCATTTTAGCTAACAAATCAAAATCTGTATGTCCGCCCCACTGGAAACGTACTAAAGCCTTCCCATATGATAATTGCCGTTCATCAAATACTGTTTTAAACTTTTGAATGGCCTTTTGTTCTGGTGCCACTGAGAAGTGCCCTTTCGCAACACTAAAACCGATGATAAAAGTACCATGATCCGTAAACATCGGTTGATTCCAAGCCATTATCTTAGTAAGTTGCGGATACTGACGGCTCACCCAATCCAATACCTGTGCCAATTCATTACGATGCGCTGGATTAGCAATTGTATTGAGATATTCGTCAAAATTAGTGACTTCTTTTGTCATCATAACCTCCTGAACTATCCATATCAATTCTGTGACATATATTAGTTAAAGTTTACAATACTTCTCAAAATGTATAGTCGTATTTGTTTGATAAAATTCGCACCACTACTTCATTCAGCACATACACTTACTTTAAATAATAAAAAACTACGCAACCAGGACAGAATGTGAGATAATAAGCGTCAGAATTTAGAAATATATCCTCAGGAGAAACACACCAAATGACACTAAAAAAGAATAAGTGGACTGCAGCCGGTGCATTGATTGCGCTTGGCATCGTATACGGTGATATCGGTACATCACCGTTGTATACCATGAATTCTGTCTTAAACAGCGCCCGCAATACAGAACAACTACAAGAATTTGTTATCGGTTCTGTGTCACTAGTCTTTTGGACGTTAATGTTGATTACAACGCTCAAGTACGTCTTTATTGCACTACGCGCAGATAATCATGGTGAAGGTGGTATTTTCGCGCTATACAGTCGTGTCAAAGATACGCACAAAAAATGGTTACTTATTCCTGCATTAATTGGTGGTTCTGCATTATTAGCAGATGGCACCTTAACCCCTGCTGTTACCGTAACGACAGCCATCGAAGGTTTAAAAAGTCAGCACATTGGCAACCTAGTCTTCCCAGACAATCAAACTTTAGTCATTGTCATTGTATCGATATTGCTACTCATGATTTTTATTTTTCAAAGAGCTGGTACCAAAAAAATTGGTAATATTTTCGGCCCTGTTATGCTGGTATGGTTTGGCTTTATTGGGCTTTTTGGATTCATTAACATCTTTGCTGATTTATCAATTTTAAAAGCGTTATCTCCCGTCTACGCCATACAAATTTTGTTTAGTCCAATAAATAAAAGCGGTATTTTCATTCTTGGTAGTATCTTCTTGGCGACAACTGGTGCCGAAGCACTGTATTCAGATATGGGTCATGTTGGTAAGAAAAATATCTACATTAGTTGGCCATTTGTTTATAGTATGCTAATTTTGAATTATATGGGGCAAGGTGCATGGATTATATCACATAGTCATCAAACCAACTTATTAGAACAATCTTCTAATCCTTTTTTTGAAATTTTACCGGGTCCTTGGCGTCTTGTTGGTGTTGCTTTAGCCACTCTAGCTGCTATTATTGCCTCACAAGCATTAATTTCTGGTGCTTATACATTAGTCAGCGAAGCAATCAGTATAAAAGTATTGCCACGATTGAGAACTTTCTATCCCAGTGACACTAGAGGCCAAATGTATATCAGTGCGGTCAATTGGCTATTATGTATCATTGCTATTTTTATTGTTATCTCCTTTAGAACATCGCATAATATGGAAGCGGCCTATGGTCTCTCAATTACAATTACGATGTTAATGACAACTGTTTTACTATTTGAATTTATTCGTCGACAAAGCAAAACCATTTTTGCGATTACCTTCTTGCTCATTTTTGGTTTTATTGAATCTGTTTTCCTCATTGCAAGTTTAGGGAAATTCCTTCACGGTGGTTATGCCACACTGATTATTATGGGAGTCATTTTGGCCGTTATGGTGCTTTGGTTCTATGGCAATAAGCGACGTGAAGCCATTTCAAGTAAGGATGATTATCTAACATTAAAAGACTATCGTAAACAATTAATGAATTTATCAAAGGATGTCGACGAACCAACCTTTGCAACGAACTTAGTTTATATCGCCAATATGCACCAAAATTATGCGCTCAAACGTTCAATCATCTATTCCTTGATTGGTTCTCGTCCGAAAAAGGCAGCCGTTTACTGGTTTGTGACGGTTCAAGAGTCATCTGATCCCCACGAAAAAAGTTATACACTCGACATGTTGGGAACAGAAAATATTATTCACGTTACTTTGTACCTTGGCTTTAAAGTTGAACCGCAAATTCACACCTACATTAAACAAATCGCCAATAACCTCGTCAAACAAAAGATTTTGTCACCACAATTCCCTAAATATGCCATTGATAAACATGGTAATATTGGTGACTTTAAGTACGTTATTGCGACTCAATATTATGCTGATTTGCTAAACCTACCACAAATTAGTTCAATTGATCGCTTACTCATCGGTGGTAGATTATGGTTACAATCACACACTGTATCACCAAGTAACTTTTATGGCCTAGAATTCAGTGATGTTATTGAAGAAACTGTGCCATTATTCATCGAACAATCTGACAAAAAGAAATTGGTCCAACGTTCAATTAAGAATACTATTAAAAAAAATACAGTCCTAGTATCAATAAAGTGGCATACAAAATATTTATAATCATAATTTGAACAACTTTTACCCCTTCGTCATATAATAAGGGTGTAGGCGATATTGATCACCTAGTAATCGAAAGGAGCAAAAGCAATGGCAGATAATAAGTTAATCAATCCCGGCACTGATAATCAGCCCGCTGGCCGTTACCAAGAGGTTGGACCTCGAGGTGGCACCGTTCCCGATGGTAAAAACGTCATGATCGATCAAGGTGACCGCTTGCCACCTACCAATAAGCCCGGAGATAAATGGGTTAAGGCATAAATCGATTTATAATTGAATATTAAAAGTCCGCTATGTTAGCGGGCTTTTTTGGTTAATTTAATTACGATCCATATAGTATCATCACGTTTTGCACAAAAAAGAAGGCAACTACTTTCCTTCTCTTCTCAGCTTTAAATATAATTAATCTGATACTTTAACAACGGCTTTGTTCACATTTTCAATCTTACCTTCTAGACAATCTTCAACTTCTTCCAGAGATAATTCATGACTGATTGAACTTTCAGCTTCAATATTACCAGATTGCAGTAAGGCAATTGAATCTTCAAAGGCAAACGGATTAATGAATGAACCTTGAATCGTTAATTGCTTTTGGAAAATTTCATATGTGTTGATTTCAAATGTTTGATCAGGCTTACCAACACCAAACATTAATACTTGTCCACCCTTGGCTGCCATTTCGATGGCTGCCTTTTGGGTTGCTGGTAAACCAACGGCTTCAACAACAATATCATAGCCTGACTTAATGTCATCTTTTAAGGTATTAAAAGTCTCAACTGCACCAAGTTCTTTCATTTTCTTTAACTTTTCATCACTGATACCTGCAGCATCGACTTGATGAACACCGTAAGATTGAAGTGCTTGTACAAATAATTGGCCAATAAAGCCATCCCCAATAACCAAAGCCTTTTGATAAGGCGTTAACTTGATTAGGTTGATACCATGAATCACACAGCTAATTGGTTCAATCATGGCAGCTGCTTTAAACGACACATTTTCTGGAATTGAATAAACAACTGATGAAGGCGCCGTTGTGTACTCTTCAAAACCACCGTCACGTGTTACCCCAACAGCAGATAATCCGTCTGATAATTCAGGACGGCCAGTACGCGTGTAAAAATCATCATCTTTATAAATATTGGGGTCAATTGCGACACGATCTCCAACTTTAACATTTGTGACATTTTTCCCAATCGCAGCTACTGTACCAGAATTTTCATGTCCTAATACAATAGGTGGCTCTGCTGGTGCTGATCCGGGCAAGCCACCATAAAGATGCTTATCAGTGCCACAGATACCAGCATACACAATTTTTACCAAAACCTCATCATCTTGGGGTTTTGGCTGTTCTAAGTCCTCGATAGCTAACTGCTTGATGCCATTCAAAACAAGTGCTTTCATGAATTCTTATCTCCGTATTCTTCAAATATATGGACATATAAATAGTAACCATTACTATTTGATACAAGAATAACAAACTTCCATTGCAGATACAATAGTAAAAGTTATTTTATATGCGATAATTTTAATCAATTTCATGATAAAAAGTGTATAATGGCGGTGCAGTCATTAACAGATATCAAATTGATATCAGAAAGGTATTCAGAATGAACAAAAAAGATACTGCCCTTTTTTCAGCGATTGATATTGCTTACAATGATCCCGACGTTAAAGATAATGCTGATCTAGCAAGAATATTATTAAATTCTGCCAAGGCACTCGAGAATGGTGTCAATCGCCAAACAATCAAAACTAAATTAAACAATGCGATTGTAGGATATTCTCTGACGCATAATATGAAACTACCAGCCGCAATAGTAAAACTACATCAAATAATTAGTCCAAGCGCTGAATTTTCGAGAGGAATTCCTGCAATTGGTCAATGGTTATCACGTTAGTCATCCGCAGTTATAACAATTGCTGAATATAGCAAAATATCCTGATAATCTCAGTGACCAATGATTTGTTGGCATCAACCTTATCAGGATATTTTTATAATTATCAATAGCGGATTAACAGAAAACTAAGTAAAAGAAACTGTCCTTATGGATAGTTTCTTTTACTTAGTTTTCTAATTCATGATAAGCTTCTGTAACCCAATTTAATGCTAGTGCTGTATTCACTTTCACACCATTTTGTGCTAATACACTGGCAAAAATTGATAAGAATCTTAACACATAATGTTTCTGTGCAACATATCCCATCAAACCAACACGCCAAATTCTGCCTGCCATTGGTCCAAAACTTGATGCAATTTCAACACCATAATCATTAAGCAGAATAGCTCTTATTTTATCTCCAGCAACACCTTCTGGAATTTCAACAGCTACCATATTAGGCATTTCGTGGTCTTCGTCACCAAATATTTTCAAGCCCAATTTTTTGAGACCTTCTTTTAATATCTGTTGTTGCTTTATTTGCCTATTAAAGCGCTCAAATATTCCCTCATTTTCAACAGCTAATGAAAGAGCCTCATGCAAAGTATAATTTAAAATTGTTGATTCTGTATGATGATTCAACCTTGCCGGTGACCAATAATCCATCAACTGTGTTAAATCAAGATAGTTTGAATTAATATAATTCTCTGATATATCGGATTCTGACGTCGCCACTCCTGCTTCGACACGTTTACGTAACTTAATTTCATCTGCAAAACGTTCATTAAACGTAATTGGTGTAATACCAGCCGGTGCTGATAATGATTTTTGAGCGCCTCCAATTACTGCATCTAACTCCCAATCATCAACGGGAATACTTACTCCCATAAAGCTAGCTACAGCATCTACAATTGTGAATGCTCCAACGGTTTTCGCAGCTGCACCGATTTTATCAATAGGTTGTAATCTTCCAGTCGATGTTTCGCCATGTACAATAGCTAATACTTTGGGTTTAACTTCATTAATTTTCTTAATAATATCCTCTTGATTAAATACTGTTCCCCAATCAGTATCCATCGTAATAACTTTGCCACCAGCGCGTGTAGCTAATTCTACTGCCAAATCACCAAATCGCCCCATCCGTGGCACCAACACTTTATCTCCGGGTGAAACAATTGAATTAATAACGGCTTCTAATCCTGCTCTTGAAGCCCCATCAATTGGAAATGACCAATAATTTTTAGTCTGAAATGCTTTACGAATAAAATCCATATTTTCATTCATAATTTGTGTAAATGCAGGATCAAATTGTCCCAAAATAGCATTACTTGCAGCTTGTGAAACACGTGGATCTACCATAGTCGGTCCAGGTGTCATAATTTGACGATCAGTAATTTCCAGTGACATAATTTTATCTCCAATTCTAATATGCTAACTTGTAAAGAGCTTTTTTTAACACATGTTGACCATTTAAAAGATCATCATCTTGTGTTTGTTCTAGTGGTGAATGACTAACACCATCAATACTAGGTACAAAAATCATTCCAGTAGGTATTTTGTAAGATATAACCTGTGCATCATGCCCTGCACCTGAAGGCAATGAAGTATAAGTTAATTCATGATCTTCCGTTGCAGCAACCAAAATTTTCTGTAACTCGTCAGACATTTTAGTTGATTTTACATTGGTTGTGGGTTCAATAGTACCCTGATACTGATGGACTATATTTTCAACTTGAGCGAAGTACTTTTCCAAAATATCCTGGTTAAGTTGCCGCATATCTAATGAAAAAGTAACTTCTCCAGGAACAACATTTGACACATTAGGTAGTACATCAAATTGTCCAATAGTGTAACGTAAATCAGCTACATCATCAAGACATTCATGAATGTTACTGATTAATTCTATAGCTTGTCGTAAAGCATCATGTCGCATATTCATTGGCGTTGTGCCCGCATGGTTAGCTTGTCCGACAATTTTAATTTGTGCTCGTTTTTGTCCAACAATACCTGTGACAATACCAATATTTTGAGATGTTTGTTCTAGAATTGGTCCTTGTTCAATATGTAATTCGAGATATTTCCCAATATTCCAATACTCTTGAATGGGCATCTCATGTTGAAGTTCAGTCACTGCTAATTGTCGAGCAGTTTCAAAAACAACTCCCTTGTTATCAGCAAGACTTAAAATACTTTCGTCAAATTGATTAGTTAAATAACGAGACCCTGTAAACGTCGCATCAAAGCGTGAACCTTCTTCTTCAGAAAAAGATACTGAAACTATTGGTACTTTAGGGGTACCATGCTGCTGTACGAGCTCACCTAATGACGTTAAACTAGAAAGTACACCATAGGTACCATCTAAACTACCACCGTTAATTACTGTATCAATATGTGAACCTGTTAAGATAACTGGTTGTTTATTAATATCTTTAGAAGTAGATGCGTATACATTACCCATGTTATCCACAAACGGATATAACCCATAATTGCGTGCAATTTCAGCATATTTTTTTTGTGCTAATATCCAGTGTTCATCGTACACACATCTAGTAACACCATGCTGGTTAGTTGCGCCAATCATCTTAAACTCGTTCAATAATGTGATTAAACTTTTTAATTGTGTGATTTTTGACATGCCATCTCCTTAATAAGATTATTATGTCAATAATTCTCGCAACAAGCATTGTAAAATTGCATAATTTAAGCTAATATTTTAGTTAAAATTTATAAATTTGGAGCTGCTATGCAACTATCTATACTATTAAATCAACCACAATTCAATCGTATTCTTTTAGCTAATCATACTGCAAATTTAGATGTCAATGTTATTACGATTGGTATGATGGAAGCACCGGATATAGCAGAATATGTCGTACCTGGTCAGATACTGGTGACCACAGGTTTTCACTTTCAAAATAATATTCCCGCATTAATTGCCCTTATTGAGGTCATGTCAAAACATCGTGCAGCAGCTATAGGTATTAAACAACATCGCTATTTTGACAAGATTCCCGATGTAGTTTTGCAAAAAGCTAATGACCTCAAATTTGCAATTCTTCTACTACCGGCAGACGTTGGATTATCAGTTATTGTGCGTGATTTATTACATGTTGTCTTAGAACAGCAAACTGACCAATTAACTAATATTATGCAACAAACACTTTTATTATCACAATTCATATTGAAAGGGAGAAGCGATCAGGAAATACTAACACAAATTGCTTCTCTATTAGGCCATAATGTTTTTTTGATCAACTCATATGGCCAATTGATTTCAAAAAATAACAACGCCATTATTAATCAAGAAGATCTAGAAGAGAACACTCGAAAGTTAGATCTACTCAGTATTAATAACCAACAACTATTGTACTTAAAAGATACTGCAGTTTTACTATTTCCATTAAAATCGGACAACAATTTAAATCGACGCTTTTTAATTCTTCAACAAAAATCAATAGAATATTCTGAACAACGGTTACTCATTGAAAATATTGTTAATCTTTTGAGCTTAGAAAATATGAAAGTTCAAATGAATATATCGACTTCCCGCATTCGCCAAAACGAATTATTTGTTACTTTACTAAACCAATCACTTTCAAAAAATATTATCTCAAGCAACCTCAAACTCAATGGATTCAGTGTTGACGATTATTATCAAGCTTTTGCCATTGAAGATATGAATTTTATTAAAGCACCCAATCATAATTCTATTATGCATCGTGTTTCTTCATTAATTCATTGGTTTTTTGAAAAAAAGGATATTACTCCGATTACTATTTATTGGAATTTTCAATTATTTGTTTTATTACCATATTCTACTAATATATTAGCCGAATTAAAATTATTACAAAACTTCCTACAACAAACACTTGTTAACTCAAAGATACACATTGGTTACACACCTTATGAGCAAACATTGCTAGATATCAAAAAACTTGTTAATGAAGCAACTGAAGCATTAACATTATCTATTCATAGTAATAAAGCCAAATTAACAAAATTTCGACCAAAACAAGTATCTGATCTCCTACAATTATTACCTGAAAAAGAGACAACCACTTTTATTGATAACATTCTAAAACCCATACTGGATATTAAAAATAAAGACGAGCGTGAACAATTATTGCAAACTATTGCTTATTACTTTACAGAAAACCGTTCAATTCTATCTGTATCAAAAATATTATTTGTTCATCGAAATACTACGATGTATCGTTTAAAAAAGATCGAAAAACTACTCGGATTTCAGTTGGATGATTTCAATGAAAGTGAACAATTACAATTAGCAATTCGATTATATATGTTAAACAAGCCAAAAATTTAATTTTTTTTGTATTGAAAGCACGATGAAATGTTTTATTTTTTCTACATAATTAACTAAAGATTAGTTTTTAAGGAGAAATTATGACAAATCATCAAACCAATGCTAATATTGTTCAAAATTCCTGGAAAAAAATAGTGCTTTTAAACTTTTTTGGCTGGATTTTTATATATGCTGATCGTACTATTTTAAATCCAATTATGCCAAATATTCAAAGTCATTTTGACTTGAATAATTCACAACTAGGTTTGATTTCATCCGTCTTTTTTCTAACCTATACCTTTGCACAAATTCCTTTTGCTGCTATTGCAGATTACCTTGGGAAAAAATGGGTTATCGGATTAGGATTTGTTTTTTTTGGTCTAATGACACTGCTTTCTGGTATTGTAACCACATTTGGCCTTTTCTTATTGATGCGTGCACTGACAGGAATTGGTGAAGGAACATTTTATGGTCCCTCATTCAGTCTAGCTTCTGAAAATATTCCTACTAAAAAATTAACATTCGGTACAGCGCTTATTAATTCCGGACAAGCATTCGGACAAGCAGCTGGTACACTACTTTCTAGCTTTTTAGTATTACAATATAATATGCATTGGTCTTCACCGTTTATCATTATTTCAATTCCAACCGTTCTTGTTGGCTTAATGTATCTCATCTTTGTTAATGAAAAACGCCGTCTTAAAAATTTAGAATCAAATAATCTTCATAGCACTATGTATCAAAATAGCAACAATGAACTAATTAAAATAGACGTTAAAGCATTATTCAATAAAAATTTAATACTCACTTACCTTTTGCTATTCGCGTCAATTTACGGTCAAATTGCCATGTTAACATGGTTACCCCAATTTTTAATTACCGATCGCGGTATATCTGGTGCCAGTGTTGGTTGGATTGCTTCCATCGTACCTTTTGCCTCCATACCAAGCTCCCTAATTTTTGCAAGAATTAATGATAAATTATCTAACCCAAAATTACTGCTTTATATCTTGATTCCCATCGCTGCCTTAGCACTCATGATTGGTATGTCAATTAACTCTTACCCTGTACTAATTATTGCCCTATTAGTTTATGGATTTACCGGTAAAATGGCTATTGACCCTATTTTACTTTATACAGTTAACAAGAATGCCAAAGCTAATCAATTATCTACAACCCTTGGCGTATACAATTTCTTTGGTATGATTGCATCCATTCTAGCACCATATCTTACTGGCGTATTTATTGATCTAACTGGTAGCATGGTTATTGGTTTTTACTTTTCAGCCATTTTACTAATTCTTGGTTTGGTGGGCTTTAGTTTCGTTAAATATGAGAAATAATACATTTAATGGACTACACCATCAATCAATCGACATACCAAAAGAGCGGATATGTCATTTCAAAACTACTTTTATATAGTTAAAAAATGCTTGTGTGTATTATGTTGAGCTACTACAAACCACCTTTCAAAAAAGAAATTTGTGAAATATGATGGTATTGAACATTCAGTTTGTGCTATCGTGTTTCAAACAAAAATTCCTTGTCCATATTTTATATGAAGTAGAGTTCATTGCAGCACTGAAGAATTATTTTTACTAAATAAAAAGGAACCTGTATTGATATAAAGGTTCCTTTTTTATTTTAAAATATACGTTATTAAATATTCTCTATCCGTTTTTTATTGTATTACCTTTTTGAAAAAATAAAATACATTTTACCATTGTGCTGATTATTACAAACTAAAAATAGCATATCCATTTATTATTTTTTATATAACATACTGCTCCACCTGGATTCGAACCAGGGACCTGCGCATTAACAGTGCGTTATTCTACCGCTGAACTATGGAGCAACAATAATTCTAGTATATTATCTTAACTCATAGTGGTCAATACAGTAATCAAATTAATATTTTTAAATAACTATGTACTTTATTTTAAACAATATCTAGTCAGCACATATAAAAAATATTAATAATTCTCCATTTTTATATACAGTAAAAATCTATCGTTGAAAAGTTGAAGCATAATACAGTATCATAATGGATTCTCAAAAATAGATGTTAATTAACATCTTTCAAATAATGTGGTTTCGTTTGTCTTTAATTGTAGATAATCAACTTTGTCGAGTGATAATAAAACATTTTTACTATCAAATAATTCATTATCAAATTTTTCAAGTACCATTTGGTTTTGATTAAAACTTTTAACAAATCCAATTAAAAAGTCGTCGCCACTTTTGACAAGAATGAGATGTCGATTCTTAATTGTTGTGCTGATAATTTGAGTCAAAAATACTTCATCCTGATCAATTGCCAACTGTAAATTAAATGGGTTAAAATTATCATGCTGTTCTTGATATGCAACGAATGAACGCATCATGTCAAGATATTTGGATTGCTCAGCTAACATGTACAATATCTTGCTTTCTTATCCATCTAAAGGAATCATGCCGCCCTACGCTGTCAATTGATTGGATGACAACTTCATTGTCATTATTGAATGCAATATCGCCAACTAAAAAACTATTACTATCAAATCGTGTGTAAATTTCATTTAAATACATGGTTGTTCCCTTTTTATAAAGTAAGCATATTTTTTGAATGAGATACCGTTCTTTATCGCGTTAATTAACTGACCTCAAAAATTTATTATATCAATATTTTTATCCATCGAACGCAATTTAGTCCAATACTTCAATCATTATTTACAATAAATCATTTATTAGTAATATCGCATACCCCTCAAACTTAATCACTGTGTTTTAAACACCGACGTGGTAATATTTAGTGGTGAAGTGTTTATTGTTAATGACTCGGTTACTCAACTTTTTAACTTTTTTACACTTCCAAGGCTGGAGTATATGCTTCAGTCTTTTTATTTTCTGAAAATTAACATTATTTTTCAGAAAGTGGTATTATGAAGTTGCAAGTAGATCTCTCCTTTAAAAATTTATTATGAGATTTTTTTACCAAATGTATTTACTTGCACACCAATATAATTTTTTAATAACGATATATTTCACTCCCATTATTGATGTATGACTGACCAGTCTTGAAATATCGTTTTTAAAATGTTATTTTGGTTTTTATTTTTAACTTAATCAAGATACGATATATTAATCATATTCAAATGATTAATCATTTGAATAATTGAATCAGAATACACACTATCTTAAGTTACAATCCTTAAATCCATCGTGTATCTCTGATTCTTTTTTGTTGCTCATAACAATTATTTTTCACTGTAGATGCTACTACAGCTCGTTTACCTATGGGAATCTCATATTTAATTTGTAAATAAAAAAGCAGTCTATCCAATTTTAATAGACTACTTTTTTATATTACTGGCCCTGAGTAATGACATTTAAATGGCTCGTGTCATACGCAACTCTAGCATGATTAGTCTGTATTAGCCTTTTATCCAATAAATTATGGTCTTTATCGTAGTGATACTGATATATTTCACCACACCTATAAACCATAGCACCCTCTTTTATAAACTTCTCATTAACCATTTTAATTTCATAATTGTCTTCTTGTGGTTGAGAGACATATAGTTCACCATGTAAATGTGTATCACCAACATAAGTCACTAATTGATATGTAGAGTTGGTATTATTTTTAAACCTATAATCTAAATAATTATAAACGATAGATGTTCCACTGCCAAAAGGTACCTGTCGATCAGAGTCAGGAAACATATCCACTTGCTCATGATGATACTTTTCAACGATATCTAGCGGTGTATGTAGTATCATCCAATGTATCAAATTACTAAATTGACACAGACCACCGCCGGTTCCTTTCTTGAGTTCGCCATCGTTAGCTACCATTAATCCCATTTTGTAACCATCATTTTCTGTACACCGTCCCACCAAATGCCAAAACGAAAAGGTTTCACCCGGCCTAATTAACACATGATTTACTCTTGGCGCTGCAATATTCAAATTAGCTACTTTTGCTTCTTCAACAGGAAGCGGAACTTTACGTAACCTGCGTCGCATCAACGATTGATGACTAAAAACCAAATACGGCAATTGCTCGTCAGATTTTTCTTCTGATAATTTTTTCCTTATTCTATCTAATATTTTACGCTTTAAAATATGTCCTTCGTACGATATTTTATAAGTCAAAGGCGAAATTTCACAAAATAACTTCCTATTCATACTACTCTCCATTATCTCCACATTAAATTACGGGTAAATGTTAACACACATGTAGAAATAGTTGTAAGCGCATTCATTTTCTTAACATTTTCATAATAAAAAATTATACTAATTACTCCCATTTTGTTGCTCATAACATGATTCACGCTTGCCTTTATTGCCTTTATTTAACTTTAAGTACCTTTGGCCATTTGATATGATATATGTATATTTAAGGAGGATTTAAAGATGCAATCATACTCAAATAAAGATGAATTAATTCAAGCCATTCAAACAAGCTATCAAAAATACATTGAAGAATTTAAGAATATTCCTAATGATTTGAAAGATAAACGTGTTGAGACAGTAGATCGGACTCCCGCTGAAAACCTTGCCTATCAAATTGGATGGATTACTGCTTTATTGAATTGGGAAAATGACGAAATGGCGGGAAAAGAGGTCTTCGTGCCTGCTAAGGGTTACAAATGGAATAACTTAGGTGGCTTGTATCAATCTTTCTATCAAACATACAGTGGCCATTCCTTGCCAGAATTAATCGACTTACTGACGTTACGCGTAACAGAGCTATGCAATTTGGTAGAAAAGCTACCTGCTGATATTCTTTTTGAACCAAACCATCGTCGATGGGCCACAATAAACGCACAATGGCCCGTCTGGAAATGGGTTCATATCAACTCTGTAGCACCCTTTAAAACATTCAGAACTAAAATCCGTAAATGGAAGAAGGCTGTTATTTAAAAACCAGCTACGAATTAGCGAGGACCCGGTTTCCGTATCATAGCGTGTTTTAGTATATTCATGTCAGTTGAAGCCGTTTAGAAGAATATATAAATGGAGAACATATAAATTATTAAGAAAAGTAAATCATCAATAAAATTATGGGAATTTTGGTTTTTCATTTTTTCCATAATACTTGTTTCTATCACTGGGGTATCTTATCCAATTTTTATGAACAGCAGTATTCAGAATATGTTCACAGTCGGTCAGTATCACTTAAATATTTTAAAATCACTATTTCCAATTTTAACTGTGTTCATGATGATAATATCAGAGATTTTATGGCTGGCCAAAAAAGATACAATCAGAAATCCCAATCAAGTGTTAAGTACTTCTCAAGTAAAATGGTTACTATTTTCAATATCTGTTTTATTTGTACTGGTTATTTTTTTCACAACTCCATGGAAATGGGTAAATCCAATATTAACGGTGGTTAACACTATATGGATTCCACTTATCTGGAAAAAAAACAAAAGTAATGAAACTTTAACAAGTGGTAGCAAAACACTTACTATTAAATCTCGCAAATATAAAAAACCACTTCACTACAAATAAATACCCATACAGTCGCATACATAACACTCATACGCCTACCACTCAAAATATAATTGGAGATCAAACATGAAAAATATTTTATTAACTTCTTATTTTGCGGGTACCATTCGGCAATTTAAGCAATTCATGGCTAACCAAAGCACTGAAATTACAAATATCCTATTCATTGATACTGCTAGTAAGGTTGAAGAATATACAGGATATATAGATGAAGCGTATAAAGCCTTATTGAATTTAAACTATACTATTGACACATTAGATATTTCAAATTCTGACAAAATCAAATCAAAAAATCAAATACAAAACGCGGATACGATTTTTATTGCAGGTGGTAATACTTTCTACCTCCTAGACAAACTAAAGTCTCAAAAGCTAGACAAATTACTTATCGATAAAATAAACACTGGTACGCCTTACATTGGTGAGTCAGCCGGTGCAATTATACTATCACCAGATATTACTTATATCCAAGAACTGGACGATGCTAGTTTTGCGCCTAATTTGAATACATATACTGGGCTTGGCATAACTGATTTCAGCATTTTACCACACTATCTTGATAAACCTTTTGAAAATGAAACTAGCACTATATTTAACAAATACCATGACAAACTAGACCTCATCACCTTAAATAATCAAGAAACCATATCGATTTCAAACGATCAGTTAATACTGAATTAGCTTATCAGTTGCAACACATAGATAAATATTTTTAGTTGTATATTTAATAAAAGAAATAAAAAAGCACTCACAGAGTGCATACATATATACCAAACGTTCAGACTTACATTTTTATGAGTTACGCATTTCCAACTATCTCAAAGAGTTTTGATTTAGATTGCGTTTTTTATTAAGATTATCTATTTTGCTTATATTTGTCTAACATTAAATACAATACCGCTAACGTCGTGACCAAAGAAATAAAGAAATTAATATTAGCATCTATTTTGACCGTAATCCATACCACGAACACGCATATGTATAGTAAATAATCCCACCAGGCTAGTTTAATATTACTGTATTTATAGCGTTTAAAGACTAAGAAACAACCACCTGTCACCAACATGACGATAACTAGCCAATAAATAATATTCAATATCATATGTATGTTCCCCTCACACTATTAGTAATTCTTATGCATTCACTGATTGCTATATTAAGCAATATGTTCTTGCCAGAAACAGCTAATAATTTTTAACATTTATAGATTATTTCATTCAATCCAAAAATATCACAAAAAGCCAAGTAAATATTGTAATATCAAGGTTTAAAAAAGCCACGCTATCAGTTTTTGATAGAGTGGCTAAATATGCACTGAGGGGGAGTTTATCCAGCCTTAATATACCAACGTTTCAGGCGTTTTGTACCTACTTTAGTACCTATCCTATAATACCAGAAAGTATTGATCCCGCCTCATCACTGGCTCTCTTGGTAATATCACTATAAACATTTAACGTTATAGATGCATCAGCATGACCTAAATATGTTTGGACTTGTTTAACTGTAGCACCTCTATCCAAAGCCAATGTTGCCCAAGTATGTCGTAACTTGTGCATGGATAAGCCCACTGCTACGTTATATTTATTGCTGACATCATGCAACCACTTATTCGGTCGTAAAATCTGTAATGTGTGCCCTTCATGATTAAATACATAATCATTAATCTCTTTATAGGCAGTATATTCATACCATTCAGACAATACGGCCAACATCTTATTATCTATTTTTAGTGTTCGCCTACTTGTTCTTGATTTAGGTTCTTTAACATACGTACCGCCATTTAGTCCTCTACCTAAAGCTTGGACCACACTAATATAGCCGTTATCAAAATCAACAGACTGCCATTGTAGTGCTAATAACTCTTCGGTACGCATACCAGTGAACGCGCCCAATCGTAATAACGTGTAAGCTTGTTTATTAATCAATCGATATTGACTATCTAAAACATCAATAAATCTTTTAAACTCATCAATATCCATAAATTGCTTGGGCTTATCAAGCCTTCGCCTCTCCTTTGGCAAATCAATTTTGGTAAAAGGATCAACAGCAATCATGTCCATCTTTAACGCCAAACTTAATAGTCGTCTAAAGGAGTTAATCACTACTCTATAACGTAATAGCTTACTTTGTAATGTGTTAACATATAGTTGTAATTGTATTGGCTTAATATCTGAAACCAGTACATCCCCCCAATCGGGTAATATATGCAATGCAAAGAGATTCATTGTCTTTCTTAAGGTACTCTCTTCTACCGTCCGTTGGTAGGCATCTATCCATATATCATACAGCGCTTTAACCGTTAATACGGTTGGGCGTTCTTTTTTATTATATTTACTTTCACCATTATAAAATAAGACACTCTCGTTATTAAACCATTGTTGCGCACGACGCTTATTAGCAAAACCACGCTTTTTAACTCGGACCTTCTGGTCATCATTCATTAAATAGCCGTTTACTTCCCAAACCTTTCCTTTGGGTGTATTCACTTGTTGTAACTTCATCAATCCTATCCCTCTATCTTCAAGCGAGTAGGCTATGTACAGGGATAAATAAAAAAGCATGGGCTTTTACAAGTTCACACGCTTCATTATTCCACACTGTTACGATCTACTCACCGGTCTTAAGTAATTTTTAAACTCTATTAGCCATAATAATGCTTAATAGCTTCATCTATTTCTTGACTATCATATCTAACGCCATGGTCCGTAGGATAAGCTTTTACCCTACCTGTCTTAACGTAATAATTGATGAAGGTATTATCCGCCACACCAGCATATTTATGTGCTTGAGACCGTTTTAGCCATCTTGGCCATAACTGGGGATGTTCTGTGCTTGATGTCATATTTTTCCTTTCCAAATTTCTTGTATGAGTTGGTTAACATACCTATCTACACCCATTTTATTGATGGCTTTAATTGCCCACGCTAACTCTAATCTACTTTTATGAACGAGATACATTGTTACAGACTGTGATACATAAACATCAAATCGCTTATAGTACTTATTAGCATTAACATTAGCTGTCCGTTTACTAGCCATAGGGTGGGTTTCAAGATAAGCTCTTGTTTTATTGCCATGTGTTGTATATTCCACAATAAATCTCATTGCTTTATGTGTAATAAGTTTGCGTTTAATTAATTCACTTGTAACCAGTTCATGAACATAAACATAAAACATGCTACTTTCTCGCTCTGCATACGTTTTTTCTCGTGGTTTTAAATGAGCCATGTATTGGTAAATATCCATAACACTTCCTTACTAGTAAAAGCAATGTTCCAATTTTAATGTTTATCTGTTAATTATTGCTATTACTTCAATCCTCGCAACTCCATATCAACCTCGAGCTTAATCTGTTCACTACGTGACTTACTAGCTTCTTGCTGATATGTTGCCATAATCTCTTGTAATTGTTCTGTCGTTGGTTGTATTTTTACAAAATCATTCTGTTTGAAACGTTCAAAATCATAACCTAAGGCATTGAGCATCAACTCTAGCATGTTTGTCTTATGCTTCAACATCTCATATTGATAATCTTGAATAACATTTAGATTGCTTTGTTTAAGATTACGCTCTACCAAATACTTAGCATGTCTATGCTGTTCAATAATATAGCCAATTAATGCTAAGAATATGGTCACAATTATTATTTTCATTGCATGACCTCACTTTCATACTTTGCTTTTACTTCCTCAAATACTTGGTCTGCTTCATCTATTTTTTTCTTGTTAGCGTCATGCTCTTTTAAAATAGATTCTTTTTCCATACTATTAATAACTCGTTGACTATTATCTCCGTTGATTATTCTTTCAACGTCATAACCCTGCATTCGCAACAACATTTCTGCTGTATTTGCTTGAAACTTTGCATGTAGCTTGGCATTCTCGTTTAATTTCGAATAGTAACTCATAAACCTGGCTGACTGTCTCATTTTTCCAAATTGATATTGCTGTCTTAGAATAATGGCTACCAATACTACAAATATAAAGCCTATTAAATAGTTCATTTCATCCCCTTTTCGGTTGTTTTCTCCTGATTTTGTTATCCGTACCAAAAATATACCCCATGATGTGCCTCTTTTTTTCGAGTTATGTCGCCTGTAACCCTTGATATGACTGACTTTTATTTTTTGTGTCGAATGTGCCAACTTTTTTTCATACTACGCACTATATATACGTTTATTTATTTTTTTAATGAAAAGTATAGGAACAAATGGAACATTGGGACAAACCCTTACATATCAAGGGTTACAGCGTTTCACTTTTGGAGTTATCTAGGTACGTTTCTGGTTCGTGTTTTTTTGCATATTTTGCTTAGTCACTAAAATATTTATTCAAATTTAAACCATCCCAACTCCAAACTGGATTATCTGTTTCAGTGGCTGATTGATGTTTTCTTGTCTTAACCTTGGTGTAACCTAATTGCTCCATTTTTACATTAAACTGTTTACGTTGTATTTTTGAGTTTATGCCATTCTCTGATAACCATAACTCGAACAATTCCCACGTTTGCACCACGGTAGCACCGCCACCAAAGTCAATCTCGGTGTCTTGTACGGCGTCTTTCAAAAACATAGTTACTAAGTCTTGGCGTTCTAACCATTCACGTGTTGCTGTCTCAATCTCATCACTGGTTGAAAACTTACCCCGTTGTTTTGCTTGCTGATAGGCTGTTAACACACTATACGCAAACGCACCAACTTCCTTAACGGCTTGTTTTTCATCCCACAATAACGCTCGTTTGGCTTGTTCCTGTGGTCGTTCTCTAGCTCTGGGCGCTGTCACTGGTACAATCTTGATACGTTGTGATAATGCTACGTTGACCGCTATATTAGGTGTCTGGTTTGCGCCAAACAGTAACAAAGCGTAGAATTTCAAACTCAATGCGTCTGCGTTCTTGGCTTCAACATCTATCTTGTCGCCACCGGACAAGCTCCTTAAGGTATCTGGTACTTCAATGCGTGTGTCTGGCAAGTCCAAATGAATATTACTCAACTTCTCAAATAATCCAATCAGTCCAAATCTTGCACTCTTGCCGTTACTGCCTGCGATTGTGTCCATATCCTTTGCGACAATATTTTTAGTTCCTAACAACGGGAACACAATACTATCAAAAAAGTAACTTTTACCCGTGCCACCCATTTCATCCACAATGATTGCAATGGTATTAAAAGTCTTATACTCGGGGATAAAGGCATATCCTAACAACTCTTTGATAAACTGCCACGAGTTACCAAACAAGTAACTGCCCCACTCTTCAATATTATTTGCTTGTCCGTCCTTGTTGATGTCAATATCATGCCCGTTAACCAAATAATGTGATTGCTGATTAGGTGTGATATTCCCTGTCTCAATCTCATAAGTCCCATTTTTAAACGCTATGATATCAGTGCGCTGGTCTTCAAACGGGTTGTGTTCACTAATCGTTTGAATAAGCGTTGTTTTGCTCACATCTTGCATGCGCTTCACATTGTAAGCGTGGTATTGTTTCAACTTTTCCAATGCTTCACGTTCAATATAAGCCCTTGCTGATTTCTCTGTTAGGTTTTCCCATGATATGCCATTGTATTTGTAATATCTAATGCTACCGTTAAAAGGAACGCCTAGAACTGGACTATCTTTGATGATTGCTTCACTCAATTTTAAGGTGTCAATGCCTTTAACATCCCCGTTGTCGTTCACGTGTAGCCAATCAGGTACGTTCTGACTTGTTGGCAATGCTGTTGTATCAATCTCTGCCATATTCACTCATCCTTGCTCGCTTTTTCTCCTCACGTCTTCTAGCGCTCATATACACGGTATTTAATTCATGGTCAGGTAATGGTTCGTTACTCCGTTCATTAACTGTTTGCATAATGTCGTAAATGTATTGTGGTGTCACATCAATGGCAAACAGATAACCTGCTAAACTCATGGCTTGATTGTTTCGCTCTCCTGTATCAAAACCGTTTATCGTCATTTCCCACCTGTCTGCAAGGCTGTATTTTGCTTTGTAAGTATTATTAGGTCTATCAGTACCCAAATCATTTACTAAGTCATAAACCCACTGTGGTACTGGCTTAATTTTGTCAAAAGCAGTGATTTGTCGATATTGCCCCTCATCAATCATGGACGGTGCCACTGTAACACCAGTCTCTGATAAAACATCCACACCCTTAATAGCATTGATCACATGCTTAGGCTTAATTTGTCCGTTGGGGATGAGATAAAAGGCATGTAACCCGCCTGTAGGTGTCCGCTTTATGTAAGTATCTTGTATCGTATCCGGCTCAATGTGATGTGTTTTAAACCATGCCAAGATACTAGCCATACCGTTATGTTCATGCTTATCAATATCCACAACAACTAGATTACTCTTTGATAAATCTATCCCAACATTGCCATTTTGATAGTCTGAGTGGCGTTTGATCCAGTCTTTTAACTCAACCCACTTGTTAAAGCTATTATGAAAGCCACCCGCAATGCCGTTGTGTTTCTGATTAGGTAATGCCATGAAGACATACGCACCAGCTTGTTGATACTGCTTGATATGTTCCCATTTATTCATCGCTGTGCCTTTTCTAGTAACACCACTGCTTTATTCAAGTATTTATCCAACATTGTGATAGCAACTTCTGATTTGCTAATCTCGCCTCCTAGGTAATCGGATTTAACCAAATCGCGATTGATTGCATGCTGATTATCATTAATTCGACTTAAATAATCAGTCATACCTTGTGCATATTCTAGTAATACTTGCGCATCATCATTAATATCTTGAAAAGCTGTTTGATTTGCTGCTGCCTTTTCGGCATTCAATGTCTCAACTAAATCTGCTAACGTTCCTTTGGCCATAATTATTAAACCCTCGCAAATCTTTCTTCATGTTTTAGCAAGGCATTAATAATAGCCTGCTGACTATTAACACTCTTTTGTAACGTGTTAACCGTTTCCCAAAATTCATTACTCGTCACAATGAGATACATCCCACCATGTGCTTGACGGTTACTCCCAATCAGATAACCCCGTTTACGTAAATCAGCTACAACATCACTGACACGCTTTTTATTGATATGCAAGAGATAGGCTAGTTTCTCTAATGTAATGGCTTGTGAGCGCCCTGCGGGCAAGGTATTGAGTATTTGGTTCTCAATATTTTTTAAATTTTCGTCTTTCATGTTAAAATGTGTATAACAAAAGCTTTAAAAGGGCGTTTGTCGTTAGGTTCATCCACAACTTTGGTCGGTAGGGGATGTCCTTTTTTATTGCCCTTTTTCATACTTTGCTATCTCCTTTCTAATGCCTCACTTGAAACAAATCACGTTCAATGGCGATTATGTCATAAATAACCGTGCGATTATGCTTATGTGGTGTAATGATACCCTGACGTTTCCAACTCTTAACTGTTCCTAAACTAACATCAAAGTGTTTGGCAACCTGTTCAGCTCTCTTCCATACATGTGCTGATTGTCCATCTAATTAGCTTTGAATTATTTTCAACTCTGACATCAAATCATCATTAGTAACTGACATGTTTTCCCCTTTCTAAATCGAACTGCTGATTACCACCGATCAATAATTAAACACGTCACTGCCTTGTCCAAATGTTCATAGGCTGACATGATTTCTTCCTTGGCCAAAACATGCCGACTAACTGCATCACTGTTTGCAATCATTGGTAATGTTTCAAATAGCTTTTGTAACGTCTGTATATACATACTCATGACTAATGTCCATCCTTCACATTTCCACCAATGGTTACCCCTAATACAAAGGCGCCACCAACCAGAAGCAACAATACTAGAATTTCACCGATAAATGCCATGATGTTCATTGTTCATCATCCCCTAATTGTGCTTGACGTTCTAAACCACCTTGTGTGTTCTCGTTATCTTCCAAACGGTCATAATATTTGAGTTGCATCTCTTCCAAATCTTTCAACATGTTAATGACGGTTGGAGTTGTGATGTGGTCCCCTGCTTTCAAACTGTCAACCAATGAGAGAGCCAACGTTTCTTGGATGTCTGCCAATGCGCTATTAGTATCCTTAATAATTTGTGCCTCTGTGAATAATGCATTTGATACTGTCATGTTTTTCTCCTTATACCCACCCTTGGGCTTCTTGAAATGCTTTAAATTCTTCAAAATATTTAATCTGTTCAATTAACTTCGGTGTAGTGTCTGCTGTATTAAATTTAGGATAACTATTTGTTGCTTGTTTGGATTTAGGAACGTATTTTCCTGTTCTCAAAATCTGCGGAATTACTTCACTAGTAATGAAACGTTGAAACTTCTTCGCTTTAGGTTTTTTGCTGTGTAAAATCAAAGCATTAAACCCACTCTCGTTGATGATAGTTGCTTCCTGTAAACCACCACCCACTGACCCGTTTGTAAGGGTGTCAATTTTTGTGACCCCCTTATCTAATTTTGAAACATGATTTTTTATTGCTTGCCGTGAGTTGCTGTATCCCATAGCTTTCGTAACATCTCTAGCAACTAACCATGTCTTGTTTTGCAATAAAACAGCTCTAACGGGTACATCGTCAAAATAATTGACTGTTTGAACAACTTCTTGCCGTTGCATATTACTACCTCCTATCTCGTTGCTTTTAACGTGGTTCACTCTTGCACGTATTTTTAAATATCAGCAAATAATTTCGTTTTAATAGCTTGATAATCATTGCCATCTTGAATAAATAAGGCAATTTGTTGCTTAGTACGCTCTAGCCTTTCACTTTCATCTGATGTCAATGCACTTTGTGGGTCATCTGTGTGACGTTGCTCTTTAATTTGCTTAGGTGTCACGCCCAAAGCATACTTATACGCCAATCTGTGGTAGTTACTATAAGCGTACTTACTCGCTGGATAATGTGCTTTGATCACATCCCCAAAACTAATGTTCACTACTTTGTTGACTTGTCGGTGTATCTTTCGTTCATCCAGCTCTGATTTAATCTGATAGAAACTCTTAACTAATAACTTCTTAAACTCTTTAACTTTTGGTGTGTTATCTAGCAATGTGATTAAAAATGTTGCTTGTTGTTCGTTCAAGTGATAAATCTTTTTAGGTCGTCCACCGTTACCTTGAGTAGGTTTTACCATTTCAAATGGTAAAACTCCAAAGTCCTCAATATCTGTTATGTTGTTTCTAATTGCTTCATAAACTGATTTGTATTTAATTCCTGTGTACTCTGCTATAACTTCATTTGTTGTGTATGGCTCGTCTTGTAAGCCTTTGTAATATACTAGTTCCATGTTTTAATGTCCTCATTTGCCTTTAAATAGCCTTTCTTGTCTGGTATGATGTGTGTATATGTAGATTATTTACACATTTATTTGTTGTTTTTTTCTTCATTCGATGTTTTAATCATATATTTTGCAGATTTTTTCTGCAACGAACTTTATTGTTTCTTAATCTAGTTTTATTTTTAGTTAAGTTCTTTAATTTTTCTTAATATTTAATCGAGGTATTTTTATGTCTGTTACTGCTGACCGTATAAAAAAATTACGCAAACAAAAAAAGCTAACCCAACAAGGGCTAGCTGATAAAATTGAAGCATCTAGAGACACAATAACCAAATATGAAAATGCACGTAGCACCCCTACATTAGCCATGCTCTCACTGATTGCTGACGCTTTAGACACCACAGTAGAGTATTTACAAGGTAAGACAGACAACGCGCTTAAAACGTCTCATAATGGCTCTGATGATAGGGATGACAAAAAGTATGTCGATTTAAATGATGATGAGTTAATCATGTCTTTTGAGGGTAAAGAACTATCAGAGGACTATAAGCAAGCCATTATCGCAATGTTAAAAACTATGCGAGAGGGCAAAAAATAAATGTATGAATACCTCGACTACAGTTCACCACTTGAATACTTTGATGATGTTATTGTGAAATACAATGTTAAACGTTCAACTTATAATCAAATAAATGTCGTTGAAGTTCCTGGCCATGAATATGATCCTGATGTTGCATCCCCTTTTGACAATACAATCATCATTAACCCCAACTTTAAGACTAAGTTCTCACTGCCTTTTAGGAAGTTTCACGAGTTACAACACATTTTAAGTGGCGAACAACACAAAACATACGCGTTCTCACCTTTGGCCAAGAGTGACGCTGAAATAAATGCCAATGCCTATGCGCTAAAAATGCTTGCTGATTTCTACTTTGACGAAAGCACAGACAGATACAGCAAACTCTACGACTTCATGGCGTACTTTGGCATCCCTATGTCGCTTGAAAGTGCTGTGCGGAAGAATATATAAATGAAAGGTTGTTAATTATGTTTTCAGTTATTATAGACTTATTTCAATCAATAGTCGGGGCCTTTGCTAGTGGTAAAACCGTCGAGCAATATAAAAAGGATAAAGAGCAGGATAAAACGAAAAAATAGCTGTTTGTTTTAACAAGGGAACCTGCTCTGTGATACGCTTCCCTGTTCAAGCTATGGGCGGGGATGACATCCCCACTGACTGTTCAAACAAGCTAGGAGAGAAAACATGAAATTAACCAAGAAACATGTACTCATATTATTAGACATAGTCGCTGTACTATATCTAACTTTTGCATTGGTATTGCCACTGTTTAATATCGGTCATAGTTCAAATAGTCCGCTAATTGCATTGGCAACTATTTACCTAGCGATTTCAGCTATTTCATCAAAATAAAAAGCACTCAAAAAGTACGTAAATATTACGTGCAGAACCACGTTAAAAGCATTACGGGGATGTTGAACTATGAAAACACAACTTGTAAATGGTTACTGGTCAACTACAAGCTTCACTAACAGATTAAATACTGCTATAGCTGATCTAGAAGCAAACGGGCATGAAATTATCGAAGTGCAGTATAAAACACCCATATTTGCCTATTCCGCTATGATAATTTACAAATAATGCACTGCTTCAGTGCGTACATACGTGCCAGAACCACGTTAAAAGCAATAGGAGAGAAAAATGAGTTTAATAATCACTATTATTAGCCTTTTAGTTGCCGTAGAATTTCTATACATTATGTATTTAGAAACGTTTGCTACAACATCCCCAAAGACAGCCGACACGTTTAACATGTCAGAAACTGATTTACAAAGTAAAAAAATACAAACTTTGTTAAAAAATCAAGGTGTTTACAATGGTTTGATCGCAGTAGGTATAATTTATACACTGTTCTTCACACACAACTACCACAACAGCTTACTTGCTATTATGATCTATATTATTCTAGTAGCTTTGTATGGTAGTTTCTCATCTGGAGATAAGTCTATATTTTTCAAGCAAGGCACGCTGGCTGTCATTGTCGCAATACTATTATTAATAGTCTAATTTTATAAGCACTCACAGAGTGCGTACATACGTGCCAAGCGTTCACGTTAAAAATAATGTTCGTAAATTGATTATAACTATTAAGATGTCATTATTTTCATAATCTTTCACAAATACAGTATTGATTATTTTTAAAAACACGTCTAGTATAATACCCAACCGTGTCAGCTAAGCCTAGTTCATTGATCTTGTGGTCAATGAAATGCTCAAATGAGTTGGCCTTTTTTGTAACCAAGGTTACACGTTGTAACAACGTTTGTAACGCCTACCACATCAAGTATAATAGACATATACAATCAATTAAGGTTGCAACCGGTCACAAAATTTGCTTAATGATTTAGACAGTATATGCGTACAGTTACAGACTATAAACAACTAAATATAAAAAATGTTGTCTCTAATATTCACAGTGTTAAGGATTGCGTTAGATTCAATGACCATAAAGTGAAACTCACGACAACATTCCCTAATTATGGTGGTGTGCGTTATTGGCTTGTATGCCCTGTATGTGGTAAACGTAAAGGCACATTATATGATGTGAAGTCAGTAATGGCTTGTCGTAACTGTGCCAAACTATATTACCCACTGCAAGAAAATATCGTACAACGTGATAGTGTTTCACAATTCTTGTATTATGATCGTCTATTGTCTAAAGCTCGCACCGAACTGAACCCTAAATTTGAATGGGCCTTCTCAAGTTATTTAAGGTATGAGCCTATAACGTTATCACTCCACAATAAACCAAAAGGTATGCACTGGAGCACTTATAACAATAAAATTGAACACATTGATAAATTAATTAATAAAGCTCTATTACTTAGTCGTGTAATAAATATTGGCAAACAAAAAAATGCTGATGAGATAAGTAAACAATATGATGCTATCCTTAGTGAACAACAAACATATATAAAATAAAAAACCACGCTCCAGTTTCAATCTAGGACGTGGTTTTATTGTGTCTATTTTAACGCTATGAACGCCGTTTTAAGCGTTGTTAGTTGTTAATGGTATAAATAACACCATTTTATATTTAAGACGCTTATTCAACGTTATTATCGACTAATCAACTGAAATCTTGCTCTTTTAATGCGTCGTCAAGTTCTGGGTATTCGAGTATAATCTGCTTTTTTATGGTTTGACTAATTCTTTTTATTGGCTTTTTCATCAAACAAGATTCATTCTTAATTGGTGTACCAAAATCTGAATTTCATCACGTGTCTTTCTAAACTGACTTTGAATAACCTCTTCTGACCCTGTGGCACCAGCCGGGTCAGTTAATGGCCAATGCAACCTTTTAACATTGGCTGGAGTGACAGGACATTTATCATTGGCGTCACCACACAATGTAATCACATAGTCACAACTAAATAAAAAATCATCATCAATTAAATCAGACGTTTGATTAGATATATCAATTCCCGCCTCTGCCATGACACTTACAGCTCTTTGGTTTAATCCATGTTGTTCAATACCTGCACTCTTAATTATCCAGTTCTTAGGCATAATGTCTTTCGCAAATCCCTCTGCCATTTGACTGCGGCAGGAGTTTCCTGTGCACAAAAAGTAAATTTTCATTAATCCATTCCTTTAAACTTATAAAATACTATCCTAAAACTAATTATACTTGATACTCAATTAATAAACCTATTTTTGGAGTTATCACTAAAAATCATAAAAAGTTAGACTAGAATAGCAAGTTCCTATTTCTTTTTTGTCATGTAAATCTAACTTATTTGCATCAAATCGTTATAATAACGGCCAATGTTTGTGCTACCCCTAAACGCCTATTTTTGTTTAAAAATGCCTTTATATCAGTGTTTTACCACGTCAATATAGACACTTAAAAAGTTTTAATTTCTGCATTGTTAAGACTTCAGGACGCCACCTTGTGACGCTCCCTTCAGATATATAGAGGGCCGTCTAATAAGATTAGGTTCTGGAAAATAAGGGTTTCATCATAATCGGGGCTACTATGGTTGAAATAATAATGGCAATAATAAATTCTCCAGAAATGTCCTCATTAATAATATTTGCTGCGATACCTATCTGCGTTATAATTAGTGCCATTTCCCCTCTTGATACCATTCCGGCAGCGATTGCATTAGCTACCCTATAATTCAATCCAGATAACCGAGCACCAATGAAGGAACCCGCAAATTTTGTTATCACAGCTAACACACTAAATAGAATGATGGGTATGACTTTATTACCCAAACCTTGGATACTAACTTCTAAACCAATGGCACCAAAAAACACAGGATAGAAGAACCAACGACCTAACTGACTTGATACTTTAGATAAAATATCAGAGGCTGGTATTTTTCTTAATAAAATACCCAATATAAAAGCAATCAACGGCAATATGCTAGTAATACCTAATGTTCCGCCACCAATAAATATAGAAAACAGTGTCACTGCAACCAATGCAATAATATCATCTAAAACTGCCGCTGATAGAATAATAGCACCCATTGGGGTCCCGAGTTTCTTCTGCTCAGCAAGTACTGATAATGTAATTGATATAGATGTAGCCGAGAACACAACACCAGCAAACAATGAACTAATTAGACTATAACCAGATAATGCAAATACAATAGGGAATGCCACCATGGGTAACACAACACCTAATATAGCTATTATCGTAGAAGCCTTGATATGTTTTCGCATCTCCTTAATGTCTGATTCCATTCCAGAATTTAACATTAAAATAAAAATACCCACTTCTGATATTAGATGAATTAAATTTGTCGGATGCACAATGTTTAATAGACCTGCGCCTAAAATAATTCCTGATAATAATTGGCCTACTACCTCTGACATGCCTAGTTTTATTGATATCTTTCCCAATATCAGTGTTACTACAACCAGTAATAAAATTAATCCGTATACCATATTATCTCCTTAATAAAAAAGCTTCAAAAATCAATTAGTTCCCCGACTAATTCATTCTTGAAGCTTACGCCCAACCGATTTCATATTACACCTAAAGTATACCATTCTGAATTATTGCAGGCAAATCATGTATAAATATAGAATCGTTCTGGCTGTTTAATAGCTTCAACACGTTGCTTTAAGTCCGCATTCAGTGCCAATATTTTATTTGTCGGTGCTACGATATTGTAAAAATCGCCAAACGGTATGCCATCCCTATATTTTTTATAATACATCTCCTGTATTTCAGGGCTCTGCTCACTAAGAAAATCATCAATTACTTGCTTGACCTCTTCTACAAATTGTTTAGCTTCCCTACTGTACTTATTGTACTGTGATCTCATATCAAATAAATGTATCAGGGCATCAATTCTACCATCAAAATAGCTCCGTAGTAGATGCGCATAAGTCCTTTTTTGAGCCAATATAATCACCTCTAAATTGATATTATCATTGCATCCATTCTATCATCTAACGTCATAGCTTGACGAGGTCTAAAATTGATAAAAATAAGCAAATAAAAAACGGCTTAAATGCCGTTACACTGCCTACTCGCTTATTTAATTTAGTACCTGGAAAAGTACCTTTTTGCTTGAAATACTATGAAATGCAATGCAACGTTATTTTTTAGAAAAGGCGCTGTATCAGCTTTTTGATATCTCTTGAAACGTCTTGAAATCATTAATGCACTGAGGGGGAGTCGAACCCTCGACCTGCCGGGTAGAAACCGGCTGCTCTATCCAGCTGAGCTACCAGTGCGTACGAACAATATTTTACCATATATACTAGGCCTTCGCCACATGTTTTTAGTCTATATAATTGGTATACTGTATATAGTAGTATAAATACCATTTCAATGGAGATTCTTATGAGAAAAGCATTAATTGCACTTGGTGTCCTGGTCGTTGGTTTATTTATTGCTTTTATAACACTATATCAGCAACCAACCTATGCTGGCGTTTCGATGCCAAAATCCGATTATCGGCAACTTAAAACATCTAAGCAAAATATTTCTCAATTGCTTGATGATTTAGACCATTTTGATTATACAAAACCGACAACAATGGCTGCTGTTGAAAAAACAGGTACTAAAATTATTAAGCACAACAGTAAAAATCTAAGTGCGTCTGATGCTAAAGCTATGCGCGAAACACTTTACGGTCGCAATGGTATTATTTCTATCACTAAGAACGCCCAAAAAGGCAAGTATAATATCGACGCTAGTGTTGCTTCTCGTTTCCATGATAAATTTGAAGTATTAATCGAATTATCAGTCAATGCAATTAATAAAAGTTCCGCACAACGACAACGGATTGTTGACAAATTAAATAGTGAATTAAACATTGAATCGTCTATCTATCACATCGGTATTCAAGACGAAAACGAAAATTAAAAAGCACTGGTGCTATAAGCCCAGTGCTTTTTAATTTAGATGTTGGCTTTGCTGCCGTAAATCACGTGCATTAGCTAATGCTGTTTCACTAATATCATCCCCAGATAACATCATGGCAATAGCTTCTACTCGACTCGCTTCATCTAATGGTTTAACACGCGTCAACGTTCGATCATGCGTTGTTTCTTTTGCAATTAAGAAATGGTGTGTCGCTGCGGCGGCAACCTGAGGTAAATGTGTAATTGCCAGAACCTGAGAATCAGTAGCAATTGTTAGCATTTTTTTGGCAATCGCTTGAGCCACACGACCAGAAACACCCGTATCTGCTTCATCGAAAACAATTGAAATAATATGTTGTTGCTTAGCAAACGTTGTTTTTAATGCTAACATCAGACGTGCTGCTTCACCACCAGAAGCAATCTTCACTAATGGTGCCATCCCCTCACCAATATTGGTTTGTACATAAAATTCAACTTTATCAGTTCCTGTAGACAAAAAGCCTTTAATTGTATCAAAATGTACCGCAAATTCCGCACCGCTCATCAATAAATCTGACAATTGCTGATTCACATTTTTCTCCAGCTGATGCGCTACATTCTGTCTTGCATCACGTAATTTTATAGCGTGTGACTTCAACGTTAGCCTTAATGATTCGCGACGCTCTTGTAAATGCTCAATGTCCAAAACACCATTATCCATATCCGATAGTTCACGCGTAATTTTATCTTGAAATACTAAAATATCTTGAATCGTTGCACCATATTTTCGTTCAAGCGAATGGATTAGCTGCAAACGATCATCTATTCTAATTAATTCATTTTCATCATAAGTCAACTCACTCAGTTGCTCATCAACATCACGCCCCACTTCTTGTGCCGTATAATAGGCTTCCGATACCGTCTCTGATAGCTGCGCAAATGCTTCATCGTAGGTCGCAATTTCTTGTAATTGTTGCATGGCATCTGCTAATAAATCAACCGCACCGTGTTGCTCAGTATTTAATGTGTACTCAACATTTTGTAAACGGTCCGCGATCTTTTTATAATTGCTGAGTTTACTACGCGCATCTAATAACTTATCTTCTTCATCTGGTTGTAGGTTTGCTGCAGCAAGCTCTTCCTTTTGAAATTTTAGCAAATCTAAACGTTGCGCAATATCTTGTTGAGAGGTTTGGACTTTATGAATTTGCTGTGTTACCGTGCGAAATTCTTCAAATACGCCTTGATATGTTTGCTTAATCTTTTGTAAATCATCACCACCAAAAGCATCAAGCAACACCAAATGCTCATCATTATTCAAGAGTTGCTGTGTATCGTTTTGACCTTGAATATCCACCAAATAATGGCCGACCATAGCTAAAGTCTTCAAATTCACAAGCAAGCCATTAATACGAATTGTACTACGCCCATTAATATTAACTTCGCGATAAATAATCAGCTCTTGTTCACTTGTATCAATACCATTATTATCCAATAAATGACGTAATAAGGGATTGTTTGGCACGCTAAAAACAGCTTGTAGAGTTGCCTTACGAGCACCATGACGAACCATATCAGAACTAGCGCGGCCACCAGTTAGCAATGTCAATGCATCAATAATAATGGATTTTCCAGCACCTGTTTCACCGGTTAAAACGCTCATTCCCTTATCAAACTGTAGATCAACTTTTTCAATTATAGCGAAATTTTCAATAACTAAATTTTCAAGCATATCACGTTATTTTTGATATATAATCTATATCATTTCCCTTAAACTATTTTTCTAACATTTTTTGAATCATACTAATAGCTTGTTGTGCGGTATACCCGTCTTTCAATAATACGAGAACAGAATCATCATCGCTTATCGTACCAAAAATTTCAGGTAATTGTACTTGTTCTAGCAATTTGCTAACCAAGGGGCCGTTTCCAGGCTGTACTTTCATGAGTAGCATTTGCTTTTGGGCACGAACACTCAAAAATGATTGTTGCAACGCTCTTTTAAGCCGTTGTAAATGCGGTCGATCATTTTTTTGCGGTAAATGATAATGAAAGCCACCCTTTGAATTGGGTACTTTAACCAAACCTAACTCATTAATATCACGAGACACAGTAGCTTGAGTGATTTGTTCGCCAAGTGAGATAAAATGAGCCACAATATCTTCTTGTCGTCCAATTTTTTTAGCTTTAATTAAATCAAGTAGTGCTTTTTGGCGTACTTTTTTATTCATGAACCGGCTCCTGATTCAATTGATGATACGTTCTCTCTAAGAGCTGATCGATATTAATATCATCAGCTATTTGCGGATCATTATCACGTTGAATAACTGCCAAAAATTCAATATTCCCTTGCCCACCTTTTATGGGTGAATAAGTTAAATGACGAATACTAAAACCATGTTCAAGCATTAATTGCGTGACTTTTTCTAAGACTTCGCGATGAACCTTCGGGTCTTTGACAATACCATGTTTGCCAACTTTATCACGACCTGCTTCAAATTGTGGCTTAACCAAGGCAACGACATAGCCATCTTGTTTGATAATTTGTGCCAGAGGTGGCAAAATCAAGCCTAACGAAATAAACGATACATCAATCGTAGCAAATTCAGGCTGTCCAAACTTAAAATCTTCTAGCTTAGAATAGCGGAAATTGGTATTTTCCATAACTTTAACACGTTCATCATTGCGCAACTTCCATACCAATTGATTCGTACCAACATCCAAGGCATAAACACGTTGTGCGCCATTCTGTAAGGCAACATCTGTAAAACCACCTGTCGATGAACCGATATCTAATACTACTTTATTTGTCACTGAAAGCGCGTAATCTTGGATCGCTTTTTCTAATTTTAAACCGCCTCGTGAAACATATTTCAGTCGTTCCCCTTTAAGATGTAGCTCAGTTGTGACCGGAATTTTCTGTCCTGCCTTATCTAAGCGTTCTTCATTATGCCCTAAAATTTGGCCAGCCATAACCGCTCGTTTTGCTTGTTCACGTGACGTAAATAGGCCTTGTTGTACAAGTAATATATCAACACGCTCTTTTTCAATAGCCATGTTACATTAGTCTCCAATTAAATTTAAAAAGTCATTTAATAACGCAGGATCAAAAGTTGCAACATCAGTTTCGATCTGTTGCAATGCCTGCTGTGCGCGTTGCAAATAGTCATCACGTTGCGCACGTGATGCTTCAATGCCAATAATATGCGGTAAAGTACCAACTTCAGTATCAGAAGCTTGCGCTGTATCATCAATATCATCTTGAATCTGATAGGCAACGCCAAAACTATCACCAAATTGTCGTAAATGAGTTTGAACTGATCGCTGTTGTGCTAACATAGCCCCCGCCTCACTTGCATATGTGAGCAACGCTGCTGTTTTAGGGCGATGGACAGCGCTTAATAACCAATCAACACCAATATCAGCATTGTTATCATCCGTATTATTATGGTTACGCATGTCATTAACTTGCCCATAAACCATCCCATAACCACCCGCAAGCGCTGATAAGGCTTGTATTAAATCTAAACGTGTCTGCACATCTTCATTTGATCTAGAATCTGATAAAATTGCAAAAGCGCCAGTTAATAATGCATCGCCAACTAAAATACCATTAGCCTCACCAAACAAAGCATGCACGCTTGGCTTACCACGGCGCATTGTATCATTGTCCATTGCAGGCAAATCATCATGAACTAAGGAATAAGAATGTATCCATTCTACTGCCGAGGCTGCTTTTAAAATATCAGCCGTAATCGTACGACCAAAACTTTGCACTACAGCTAAAGTTAAGAGTGGTCGTAACCTTTTACCACCATTTAGAACAGCATACTTCATCATAGCGTTTAAATCTTCATCCAAAGTAGCCTGATTCAAGTCTTGTTCTAGCTGCTGATCAACTTTAGGTCGCCATTTATTTATAAATTTTTCTAATTCAGTCATTGGTTAGCTCTAAGTCTGTTAAATTACCGTCATCATCCATCACTTTTGCCAAAGTATCTTCAGCATCTTTTAAGGTTGCTTGTAAATCCTTAACAAGACCAATGCCGACTTGAAAATCTGACAGTGCACTTTCTAATGGGCGATCACCTTGCTCTAGTTGTGAAACAATTGTTTCAAGTTTTTCAAGTTTTTCTTCAAATGTTGGTGTTGCCATCTATTTCTTCCTTCTCAGTTAATTTGATTGTTGTTTTAGCATAACCATCCGCTAATCGTACCTGTACATCTTCACCGACATGCAGATCATCAATTGATTTTACAATTTTTTCTTGGTCACTCACAATAGCATAGCCTCTGGACAAGGTTTTTAGCGGACTAACCAAATCTAGCTTTGCACTTGCTAAATGTAATCTTTCTTGTGATGGTTTCAATAATTGTTGGCGCAATTGACGTTCACGATTAAGCATTGTGGTAACAGCCTGTTGTGCATAGGTTACACGTTGATTCATTGTACGAACGATTGCTTGTGATAAATTATCGACACGTTGATTATATCCAGTATATAAACGATCCGGTTGTTGAAAAATGACATGTTGCTTGATACGTTGGATACGTTGCTTTTTTTCTGCTAGGTGTCGCCGCAAAATATTGATTTGGCGAATTTTTAGTTCATAAATACGCTCTTGAATTTGTTGCTTCGTTAATGGTGTTGCAATCTCTGCTGCTGCTGTGGGCGTTGCCGCACGACGATCTGCAACAAAATCAGCTAATGTCGTGTCCGTCTCATGTCCTACCGAACTAATAATTGGCAAATTAGCATTAGCAATTGTCCTCGCCAACGTCTCGTCATTAAAAGCCCATAAATCTTCAATTGATCCACCACCACGACCAACAATCAATGTGTCATATTCTGCCATAGCATCAATCTTCAAAATTTGTGCTGTGACATTTTCTGCCGCGCCAGCGCCTTGAACCTTTGCCGGAAACAATACAACCTGTGCGCTTGGGTAGCGGCGTTGTACGGTCCGAGCAATATCTTCAATAACTGCGCCAGTTGGAGAAGTTATGACTGCTATTTTTTTGGGAAAACGCGGAATAGCTTGCTTGGGTAAATCAAACAAACCCTCTTGTTTCAACTTTTTCTTTAATTGTTCATAAGCCAAGAAAAGTTCGCCGACACCATCTGGCGACATTTGTTCCAAAATAATTGAATAGCTACCATTCGGCTCATATAGTTGAACACGACCAATAGCATTTATTTTCATGCCCTCTTCTGGTTTGAATTTTAGTCGCTTTTCGTACGAAAACATAGCAGCACTTATTACTGCATTACCGTTAGGGTCTTTAATTGAAAAATATAAATGTCGCCCTCGACGGCGACCCATGTTGGATATTTCACCCGTTACATACACTTGTGCTAAATAAGGATCAGCATCAAATTTTCTTTTCAAATAAGCGGTTAGTGCGCTTACTGATAAGTATTGGTTATTTGCCATTGTTCACCTCAAGTCTTCTCAACAATTATACCAATCGAAACTGTATATATACAAAAAAAATCGCATAATTGCGATTTATTCTTCAACTGGTGCAAAATGTTTCAAGACACCATTTACAAATTTTCGATCCTTTTCATCAGCAAATGTTTTGGCCAACTCAACCGCCTCATCAATAGCGACTTTATAAGGCACGGCTTCAACAGTAGTCAATTCATATATTGCCAAGCGCAAGATAACCAAATCAGCTTTATTAATTCGGTTAAGCGCCCATGTTGGTGCTAAATGCGATGAAATTTTTTCGTCTAGTTCTGCTTTGGTTCCCAAAACGCCATTAACTAAACTTGGTAAATAATCATCAAAACTTTTACCATCTAATACTATTTCATACAGACTATCAATGCTATTATTCGTCGGATCTTTTTCTAACGCGAATAGAATTTGAAATGCTGCTTGTCTTGATGCGTGACGTGATAATTTCGCCATTAATCTTTTGACCCCATATCATCTTCCCCAAATAAATTATTTGGATCAATTGTACTAACACGCTTATCTGGGATAATACCACTAACGTGTACATTGACTTGAGTGACTGTTAAATCAGTCATTGACGCAATTTGTGATTTAATTGCACTTTGAATATTCAAAGCAACTTTAGGCACTGCCACACCATATTCTAAGAAGACATAAGCATCAATGATAAGTCCTTGTAGCGCTTGGTGCAATACAACACCCTTACCTCGAGCCGTAGCACCAAATAATCGTGTGAATTTATCAGATAACTTACCACGCATTGAATAAACACCGCTAACTTCTTGTGTCGCAATTTGTGCAATCACTTCAATCACTTCTGGTGTGATTTGTGTTGTACCTGTATCTTCTTCAGACTCTGCTAACAAAATATTACGCATGTCTTGCTTGCTGTGTTTTGTTTCTTTTGCCATTGATGTCCTCCTCGATTGGTGTGAAAAATAAAAAGTTCCGCTAAGCGAAACTTTACGTTTAAAACAAACGTGATCGCCAACGTTGAATAAAATAACTAAATTGACCACATTTTAAGCATGTACTTAGGCGCGACCCTTATAAGTACCACCATCAGTAGTATTTACAATAATCTTTTCACCAGAATTAACAAAATCAGGAACTGTAATGACGGCACCAGTTTCTAATGTTGCAGGCTTTCCTGAACCAGTTGCTGTTGCACCCTTGATGCCAGGTTGTGTTTCAGTGATTTCCAAAATAACCGTTGATGGTAGTTCAATATCTAAAATTTCACCTTGATAAGTTGTTACCTTAACTTCAGCATTCTCAAGCAAGAACTTAAGTGCGTCCTTGATGTGATCATCAGGGATAGATACTTGATCATATGTTTCAGTATCCATGAATACACGTGAATCACCGTCAGCGTACAAATATTGCATTGGACGTGTCGTAATTTCAGCTTGTTCAAACTTATCACCAGGACGGAAAGTGACTTCGTTAACTGCACCAGTACGCAAGTTCTTCAACTTAGAACGGACGAACGCTGCGCCCTTACCAGGTTTAACGTGTTGGAACTCCAATACACGCCAAATTGAGTTGTTATACTCAATCGTCAAACCAGTCTTTAAATCGTTCATGCCAATTGCCATGATATCAATTCCTCTTTAAATTATAAATTAGTATTATTATACCAGAAAGTTGCCTATATATTTTAGACAAACAACGAATTATTTTAACATATATTTTGTGTTCATTCAATACTATCGGTCTTATTTTTAAGTTGCGGTTGCACAATCAAATGATCAAATTTACTTAACAAATCAAGTAATTGCCGTGATTCATTTCTACCAAAAATATTGACCCAACGGCTGAAACGCTCATTAACTGCTGACAAAATTTTTCGGTTAACGGCCCGACCACTATCTGTCACAACTAATATAACACGTCGTCGATCATCTTTATCAACCTCTTGTTTTAAATATTGTTGTTCCAACAACGGCTTGAGTTGGCGTGCAACAGCCCCCTTTGTCACATTGCGCTCAAGTGCAATACGTGTCATTGTCGTTGCTTCTTGGCTATTGACGACCTCATTTAAAATTAACCATTGTTCAAAAGAAACACCATATTGACTCGTTGGTTGTGAAATTAATTCTTCAATGTGTTTTAAAGCGGACATGTAAATGTCAATTGCACTAAACATTAAATCTTCATGTTCATTCATCATATTGGTTGTTATTTAGCCTCCTCTATATATTTGGCTAGTTATACATCATCAAACGACTTAAAATAGGTAAAAATATCTAATGGATGGTCAAAAATATGTAGATATTCCAATTCACTCTGCTGAACAAAACCACAATTAACACAATCAATAAGCCATCGCCACAACGAATCATAAAAGCCTTTTGTATTCAGTAATGCTAATGGCTTACTATGCAAGTCAATTTTAGCCCAACTAATGACCTGAGCTAATTCTTCCAAAGTGCCAAAGCCACCAGGTAATACAATAAATGCATCAGCAGCAGCTATCATCATTTGCTTGCGTTCATCAATTGAATCAACTTCAATAAATTGTGTGATTTCATCCGGATCAATGGCTTCTGCTGATAACGTTATGGGGCTAATACCGATCACTTCGCCCCCGGCTGCCATAACACTATGAGCAGCTACACCCATTAAACCTTCCTTACCACCACCATACACCATCCGAAGCTGATGTTGCGCAACTAATCGACTCATTTCAATTGTTTGTTGCTCGTAAATGGTATCATCACCGAAAGAAGAACCCATAAAAACTGCGACAGATTTAATTCGATTAAACTTGATCATTTATGCCGTACCCCATTCTAGCTTAATTTATCAAATACCCCGTCATTTGTCTAGTAGAATACCTTAATACCTCAATATATGCTACAATATTATAAGGTTTTCGGTTCCGACCGTTCGTGACAATTTAATTTTTTGGAGGCATTATGATTTACAAAGTCTATTATCAAGAACACGCTGAGCGTAATCCAAAGCGTGAAACAACACATTCACTTTACCTTGAAGCAGAAAGTCTGCCACAAGCTCGTGAAATCGTAGAAACAAGCACAAAATATAATGTGGAGTATATCGAAGAGTTAACTGACAAGGGCGTGACTTACGAAAAGGCCAACCCTAACTTCGAAATCACAACATTCTAATGACATATTCTGTTGATATTAAACCTAATGAAGTCGCAGTATATGCGCTAGGCGGTTTAGGTGAAATCGGTAAAAATACTTACGGTATTGAGTATCAAGACGAAATAATCGTCGTGGATGCAGGCATTATGTTCCCAGAAGATGAACTTTTGGGTATTGATTATGTTATTCCAGACTACACATACTTAGTTGACAATATCGATCGCGTCAAAGCACTGGTTATCACTCACGGACATGAAGACCATATCGGTGCCATCGCCTATTTCTTACAAGCTGTTAACGTACCAGTATATGCTGGTCCACTGGCAATGGCCTTAATTAAAAATAAACTTGAAGAAAAACAAATGTTGAATCGTGTTGAATTACACGAAATTACGGATGGTTCTTTACTCGAATTTGACAAAGTCAGTGTTGAATTCTTCCGTACAACGCATTCTATTCCAGATGTTTTCGGTGTTGCAGTGCACACGCCTGTTGGCACAATTGTCGAAACAGGTGATTTCAAGTTCGACTTAACCCCTACTACTAAGCAGCCACCTAACCTTTGGTCAATGGCCAAAATTGGTGAAAA
Organism: Leuconostoc fallax; assembly: GCF_004354645.1. Classification (NCBI taxonomy): domain Bacteria; kingdom Bacillati; phylum Bacillota; class Bacilli; order Lactobacillales; family Lactobacillaceae; genus Leuconostoc; species Leuconostoc fallax. The sequence goes on from NZ_PUFI01000015.1 coordinate 203,850, forward strand.
TGGCGTCTTATTGATGATGAGTGATTCCACCAACGCTGAACGTCCAGAATGGACAAAATCAGAAGCCTGGGTCGCTAAATCAGTTAATCGCTTGTTTGATAAAATGCCGCACGGTAGAATTATATTCGCGACTTTTGCCTCGAATATGAACCGTGTTCGTATGGCAACTGATGCAGCTATTGCGCATGGTCGAAAAATCGCTGTGTTCGGCCGCTCTATGGAATCAGCCGTAACTAACGGTCGTGCTCTAGGTTATCTCAATATTCCTGATGATGCCATTGTTGAACAAAACGAAATTAAGAATATTCCTGATGATGAATTATTAATTTTGTCAACTGGTTCTCAAGGTGAGCCTATGGCAGCTTTAGCACGTATTGCTGAAGGTACACACAAGCAAATTAGACTAAAGCCTAAGGATAACGTTATTTTCTCAAGCTCTCCTATTCCTGGTAACACAGCATCTGTTAATGCTGTGATTAATAAACTAGAAGAAGGTGGCGCCAATGTTATTTACGGTAAAATGAATAACATTCACACTTCTGGTCATGGTGGCCAAGAAGAACAAAAGTTAATGTTAGCGTTAATGAAGCCTAAATACTTCATGCCAGTTCACGGTGAATATCGTATGCTACGTGTTCATGCTGGTTTGGCGCACGAATTAGATATGCCAGAAGATCATACCTTTATTTTAGAAAATGGTGATGTTCTAGCCTTAGACGGTGAAAGTACACGCATCGCTGGTCACTTCCCTGCTGAGGATACCTATATCGACGGATCAGGTATCGGTGACATTGGTAGCGTTGTCCTACACGATCGACAAAAACTATCTCAAGATGGTTTAGTTATTGCAACAGCAACCATTGATTTGACTAATAAAGAAATTCTTTCTGGGCCAGATATTTTGTCACGTGGTTTCATCTATATGCGTGAATCTGGTGAATTAATTAATGAAGGTCGCCGCGTCATCTTTACCACCATTCGTAAAGCAATGATGCGTAAAGATGCTACTGAATCTGATATTCGTCAAGCTGTTATTGACGATTTATCAAGATTTCTCTATAAAGAGACTGCTCGTAAACCCATGATTTTGCCAATGCTAATTATGGTATAAAAGAAAAATTCTGTTTCAACGTCTACTCGTTGGAACAGCATTTTTTATTAGCGCTTGAATCATTTAAGATAACTAAGCATTATTTTTTAATCATCTTATATATCTGCGGTCCCCAAATTAATAGCAAAACCACAACAAAAGCAACAAACACAATGACGGCATGGTCATCAATATAGCGCCCTTTTAAAAATAAAAATATAACCATGACTAGTGTTAAGAATATATTCAGTACAAAATCTTTCTTCTGCATATGATACCTTTCATCTTTTTAATTTATAATACGTTAGACTAGTTTAAATGTGATTATTTTAGTTCACCCACTCATTATAGTGCAAAAAATCGTAACTGGCTTAACCAACTACGATTCTGTATTAACATTATGACTGCTCCACCTGGATTCGAACCAGGGACCTGCGCATTAACAGTGCGTTATTCTACCGCTGAACTATGGAGCAATAAAAACTTACTCGTTAATATTAACACGGTAGCGTCACACTGTCAACCTTTTCATTAAAATACTATTTATATATTCAATATAATTACACATTTTATTATCATAAGTATCAAATCCTTTTGGCACAGTAAAATAACGAACATTGACTATTATTTTAATAAAAAATATCACTAAAAATTAATAATATGAGCTGAAACTCAAGAACACACATGGTAAACTAGAAGAAGTAATTAAGAAAGAGGAAATTTATGGTTAATCGCAATATACCAATAATTATGGGAACACAACACCCTGATAATGCCAACGCACCATTTTGGGATACATCACAGCAACCATTCATTAGCGCTTATCGTGAAACAACAGAAGCTTTTGAAAACTTTTCAGAATTGGATGTTGATGAGTATATGTGGGACTGGGAAGGTAAACATGCTGATGCTGCGGTCATCGACCGACTTTTCAGTACCGAGTATGATTACTTTAAGCAACATCAACTTGGTCGTGATAAATTTCTAACTTTCCGTTTCCCAAACATTTGGGAAGAAAAAGGCTACAATTTAATGCAAGCTATGACGGCATTTCTGAGCTCTGAAGATTTTTCAAACGATCTAGGGTTCTCTCATCGCCCTCTTTTTGAAGCTATTCTACCAATGGCTGAACGTGCTGATCAAATTGTTGAAATGCAGAAACTTTTTGAAAAGCTCGCTATTTTCAAAAGCCAAGAATTTACAAGTAATTCACCTAAAAATACTCCTTATATCGAAATGATTCCATTATTCGAGGGATTTGAAACACAACTACACGCACCAGAAATTTTAACTGAATACTTAGCTCTTCACGAAAAGCATTTTGGCTTTAAACCAAAATACATGCGCGTATTCTTAGCTGGTTCGGATTCTGCTTTGACAGATGGTTTTATGAGCTCAATTACCGGAAACAAATTAGCTATTGCTCGGTTATATGAATTTGCAGAACGCGAAAATATTGAAATATTCCCAATTTCTGGTACTGGTTCGGCTATCTTCCGTGGTGGTTTATCACCTCGTCGTATCGAACGTTATATTCGTGAATTCCCTGGTATTCGGACAGCAACAGTACAATCAGCTTTCCGTTATGATTTCCCTATTGACGAAGTACAATCAGCCATTGCAAAGTTAAAAGAAGAATTACCAGCTGTTACGCCATTACAAATCAGTGATGATGATAAAGATATTTTAATTGATATTGCTAAATCTTCAGCAGGTTTCTATCATCACACACTGGATAACTTAATTCCTGATTTACAGCCTATCTTCAAAGCTTTTCCTAAGCGTCGTGATCGTCGCCAACACGTTGGCGTTCTAGGTTACTCACGTTCAGTTGACGGTATTGAGCTACCACGTGCCATCAACTTCACTGGTTCATTCTATTCAATTGGTGTACCACCAGAATTCATTGGTTTTGGTCGTGCATTGGACAGCCTTTCTGAAGATCAACTCAGTGTATTTTCTAAAGCTTATCCAAGCATGGCACAAGACTTTACCGAATTAGCACGCTATATCAATTTAGATGCCTTGCAAATTTTGAAAACACAAAATTCCGCTTGGGCAGATGTCGAACAAGATATCTTAATTCTTCAAAGCAAGTTCAATTTTGATATCGGTCCAAAATCTCGAGAAGAAAAGCAACATGCTGAAATTGCACAACAAATCGTCGAATTTAAAGATGGTTCATCAGTAGCAATTAAGGCATTAATTAACCGAATGGCCCAATTACGTCATTTTCTTGGTTAAAAATTTATATAAAAAAACCTTGACGAATTGTCAAGGTTTTTTCTTCTATCATTGTTCAGTTGTTTTCCCTTGTTGCTTAAGAATAACGTTTTGTGCACGTGTTAATTCTGATTGGGGTACAACTTCAAAACTTTGTCCATCAATCATTTGCGTATTACCCTGTAGGTGATCTTGTTTAATATTACCTAGGGCACCACGATAATTTAATGCTAAATTCTTCAACGACGTTGTTGAAATATCTGTTTGTATGTTATTTGACATTGTGTTCAACAAACTTGAATTAAACAGAGTCCCAACATTAGCTGAATTTTTCAAAACAGATTCGATAATTAATTGTTGGCGGTTTTGACGACCATAATCACCTTGAGGATCATCATAACGCATCCGCGAGAATTTCAAAGCTTGCGAACCATCGAGATGATAAGTCTGTCCTTTGACGAAGCTCTCGCCTTCATAGGTAAAAGTCAAAGGTGATGTCACATCAACACCACCAACGGCATTAACCATCTTTTCTAAACCGCCCATATTAATCAAAGCATAACCATCAATCTTAATACCAAGTAAATCTTGAACAGCATCAATAGCTGTCGTTTCAGATCCATAAGTATAGGCCGCATTAATTTTAATTGGACTACCTTGATATTTAACATATGTATCACGTGGAATAGACATAATGGTTGTTGATTTCAACTTTGGATTAGCCGACATAACCATCATCGTATCGGTTCTACCTTTGTAGTCTCTTCCCAATTCACCGGTATCTGTACCAAGAAGTAAATATGTTATTGGTTTACTTTTACTTGTTGCTTTATCCGCTTGTTTTGTATTTGTGTATTTAGAATTATTTTGCATCTTAGATATGGTACTGTTAACGCTAAAGAAAGCATAAGCACCAGTACCAATAATACCGATAATTAATAACGCAACTATGGATAAAATTATTTTACGCAAAGTATGCTTCTTCTTCGGTGCTTCATGACGTGATTGACGTGTATTCTTTTCCATGGTTCCCTCTCGTATATATGAGATTCAAATTTATAATTTCCATAGCAAAAAGGACCTTATATTATACAAGGCCCTCTTGATTAACGTTCAACAGAAACAGTCTTTTCAGTTGTAGCAGCTTGACGCTCTTTAACTAAAACATTTTCTGAAGCCAAAGCTTCTTTAGCTTGGTTAGCTAATGCTGAGAAAGTTTCAAAATCTGAAACAGCTAAATCAGCTAACATCTTACGGTTCAATTGTGAACCAGCTAATGTCAAACCGTGCATCAACTTTGAGTATGACAAACCATTCATACGCGCTGCTGCATTAATACGTGCAATCCACAACTTACGGAAGTTACGCTTTGTATTCTTACGATCACGGTAAGCATACAAGTATGACTTGTAAACTTGTTGCTTAGCAACTTTAAAATTAATACGACGTTGACCACGGTATCCCTTAGCCAACTTAATAAACTTTTTACGACGTGCGCGTGACACTGTACCACCCTTAACTCGCATGGGTATTTCCTCCTAGATAATCAATGAATTCATACTGCACTATATGCTAGTATTCGAATCAAACCAATAAATATTGCAATTAATATTTATGTTTGTTTTATCGCCTAATTAAATTTGGCTAAGCAACTTAGCGTATGTCTTAACTGTTGTAGAATCCATCATACGTGTACCACGTAATTGGCGACGTTGCTTCTTTGTCTTACCATGGAAACGGTGTGAAGTATAAGCAGAAGCCGACTTCAAACCACCGTTGGCTGTCTTTTTAAAGCGCTTTGCTGATGCGCGGTGTGTCTTCATCTTTGGCATGACTAATCTCCTAATTTAAATTCTCTTGACAATTATTTGTGTTCTTTTGGTGCCAAGACTAAGAACATTTGGCGGCCATCCATTTTGGCACGTTGTTCAACCTTGGCAATATCAGTTAATTCATTGGCCATGCGTTCTAATACTTCACGACCAATATCCTGGTGCGTCATCATACGACCACGGAAACGTAAATTCAGTTTAACCTTGTTACCCTTTTCAAGGAACTTGATTGCAGCCTTTTTACGTGTATCAAAATCACCAGAATCAATCACTGGACTCATCCGAACTTCTTTAGTTTGGACAATTTTTTGATTCTTACGTTGTTCCTTTTGCTTCTTTTGCTGTTGGAACTTGACTTTACCCCAGTCCATAATTTTGGCAACAGGTGGCACAGCATTAGCTTGCACCAATACTAAATCCTGCTCCATGTCTTCAGCAATTTTCTGAGCATCGCGTGTTGCCATTTCTGTTTGCTTACCGTTTTGGATAAGTAAAACACGTGGCGCGCGAATATTTTCGTTGACTAAATCAACTTGTCTTGGTTGACGTGCTATTGTTAGGCACCTCCAAATTTATTTTTTGTGAACAAGAAGAAAAGCAGGATAGAAATAATATTCCACCCTGCTTAAACACTTGTAGTACTGACGTACAACGTGTATCTGCCCAACAATAACTATCATAAGGCGAGAAGCGGGTGCTTCTACTTGTTTCAACAGTTATTAAGTATAGACATTTTTTATTTTTTTGTCAAGTACTTTGGTTGTTTATATGATACAAATCCAAAGATAATAATCCAAATTAAAGCACCAATAGCTGGAATTTGAGAATCTTTGTTAAAGAATAGTGTGATAAAGACAAACACGAAGAAAACAATGGTTAATGGCACCAATGTTCTTGGTGCAATCACCTTAAAACCATCTACCATGTAGCTTGAAGATTGACGATATCTCATGTAAGCAATCAAAACCAAGATATAAATCATTAGGAATAAATCCGTTGCCGCACTTGAAACAAAACCAAATGCGTAATCAATAGATGGAATTAAACTAATAATTGCTGAAGCAGCGATCATAACAGCAGTCAGCTTAATCGCATTTGCTGGTACCTGTGCTTTAGATAACTTTTTAAATGGCTTTAAATATTGAGATTTTGATTGAAATGACAAGGCATAAAAATTACGACTTGCACTAAACAAAACACTACTCAAAGCTGAAGCTGCACTAGTAAGCACAACAAAGTTGATCAAAGCTGCTGCCCATTTGATACCGGCTAATTCAAATACCATCACAAACGGACTTTTATCAGCAGGTAATTCACGCCAAGGATAAATCGTCATAATGATAAGTAATGCACCAAGGTAGAAAAGTAAAATACGCAATGGTATTTGGTTGATAGCATTAGGCAAAACTTTTCTGGGATTAGCAGTTTCCGCTGTTGTCATACCAATAAATTCCATACCAACAAAGGCAAACATGACCATTTGAAAGGCGTTAATAAAATTACCAGTGCCATTTGGAAAGATAGAAAAGTCTTTAATGACATTACTGAAAGCTACAGTACCTTCTGGTGTTTTAAATCCGGTAAAAGCCATAATCAATCCCGTTACAATTAGAGATAAAATGGCCACAATTTTAATCATTGCAAACCAAAATTCAGTTTCACCAAATAACGAAACCGCCACCAAATTAACACCAGTTAATACAGCTAGCATGATGACCTGAATTAACCAAGATGGCACTTCTGGCAACCAGAATTGAATATAATTGGCGACAGCCGTTAATTCACCCATCCCCATAAAAATCAACGCTAGCCAATACGACCATCGTGCAAAGAAGCCAGCGCGATTATCGATGAATTTGGTAATAAAGGTAATGAACGTGTGTTGTGTTGGATCCGCATAAAGTAATTCACCAATACTACGCATCATCACAAACATAAAGAAGCCAACTGCAAGATAAATCAATAAGATTGACGGTCCAGCATAGTGAATCGAATTACCCGCGCCCATGAATAAGCCAGTACCAATGGTACCGCCAATCGCAATTAGCTGAACATGGCGGCTTTGTAAACCACCTTGTTTTGCCTTCGAATGATCACTATTACCGTCATTCGATTGTTCAGACATTTATTCCACCGCCGTTTCACGAGAATAACGTGCAACATCAGCTAAAATAAGTTTCTCAAATGCTGCAATACTGATTGTTTCAGTCTTTTCTGATCCATATTGTCTAACAGTGACTGTTTCATCAGCAACTTCATTATCACCAAGTACTAGTGTGTAAGGTACTTTCTTCGTTTGTGCTTCACGAATCAAATATCCCATCTTAGCGTCTTTTGTTTCAACATTAGCACGCAAGCCAGCTACCTGTAGCTGTTGTTGAATACGTCGTGCATAGTCACCATGAGCACCCAAATTAACTGGAATGATTTGAACTTGCAATGGGCTTAACCATGTTGGGAAAGCACCCTTGTACATTTCAATGAGGTAGGCTGTGAAGCGCTCCATTGTCCCAACAATACCACGATGCAACATCACCGGACGATGATTATCTTTGCCATCTTCACCAATATAAGAAAGATCAAAACGTTCAGGCAACAAGAAATCAAGTTGAATCGTTGACAAAGTTTCTTCGCCGCCCAAAGCTGTCTTAGTCTGAACATCTAATTTAGGACCGTAAAATGCAGCTTCACCTTCAGCTTCAAAGTAATCCAAGCCGAGGTCATCCATTGCTGTCTTAAGCTGCTTTTGGCTCTTTTCCCACATCTCATCATCATCGAAGTACTTAGCTGTATTCTTAGGATCACGATATGACAAACGGAAACGATAATCTGTGATATTGAAGTCTTCATAGACTTCCATCATCATCTTCAAAATCGACTTGAATTCTTCCTCTAACTTTTCTGGTTCCACGAAAGTGTGACCATCATTCAGAGTCATTTCACGAACACGTGATAATCCAGTTAACGCACCAGACTTTTCATAACGATGCATCATACCCAATTCAGCAATACGCATTGGTAATTCACGGTATGAACGAGGCTTATGCTTATAAATCATAATATGTGATGGACAGTTCATTGGTCGTAATTCAAGGAACTCGCCGTCTCCCATATCCATAGGTGGGAACATATCTTCACGATAGTGTTCCCAATGTCCAGATGTTTTATACAAGTTAAGGTTAGACAAAATTGGCGTATAGACATGTAGATAATCATTTGATAATTCTTTATCAACAATATAACGTTCAACTTGACGACGAATTGTTGCGCCATTTGGTAGCCATACAGGTAAGCCTGATCCAACCTCTTGACTTGTAAAGAACAAATCAAGATCTCGTCCGATGTTACGATGGTCTCTTTCTTTAGCTTCTTGGCGACGTTGTAATTCAGCTTCAACATCTGCTGCCTTCCAGAAAGCTGTACCATAAATTCGTTGCATCATATGATTTGATGAATCACCACGCCAATAAGCACCAGCAACTGACACTAACTTAAAGTGCTTAATCCAACTAGTTGATGGCACTAAACCACCTTTATCTAATTCAATGTGATCGCCTTGTACAGCGATTGTAATTTTTTCTTCAGCCGGTAAATCGTTAATTAATTCAACCTTGTACGGATCATCCTTAAACATGCTTAATGCTTCTTCGCGTGTAATTTCACGAGAAACAATCGGCAAATCTTCTTTAACAATTTTATGCATCATGGCTTCGATTTCAGCAAAATCTTCAACAGATACTTGATTACCTGCCCCATTATCTGTATCGTAGTAAAAACCATTTTCAATGAACGGTCCGACACCAAAATGAATATTGCTAAACTTTGGAATACGCTTTAAAGCTTGTGCTAACAAATGTGACGCAGAATGACGCAATAAATCAAGCGCTTCGTCATCACTTGTTGTAATTAACTGAAATTGGCCTGATGCAGGAATGACATCATGCATGCCAACATACGCACCATTTAACTTAGCTGAAACTGATTTTTTAGCTAATGATTTAGAAATACTTTCAGCAACATCTAAGGGTTTTGTTCCCGCTGCAAATGTTTTGATTGCACCATCAGGAAATACAAGTTCTAATTCTGACATACTTTCCTCCAATAGGATTTACATCGCTGTAATTCCAATATAGTTTCATTAATAAACACAAAAATCGCCCCTCTAGATATAAAATAAATATCTAAAGGGACGATTAACCGTGGTACCACCCAAATTTATGGACAATGATGCATTGTCCATCCTCTACGACAGTATAACGGTGTCACCCGAAGTAGTTTTCTAATACATTACTCACCACTCACTCAAAGGTAGTCTTCATGATACGCGTTGCTAATTCCCACCAAACATTAGCTCTCTTTGTAAACGCCATACAATGAAGTTGTCCTTATCAATGTTTATAGGTGCAATGTTATCATGTATTTTTATATATTTCAACTTAATTTATCATATTCTGTTCATTATTGCTTCAAAATACCTTGTTTCTTTTGTTTAACAAAATCTCGAACGACTAACCAACTTGCGAGCCAAATACTTAACAAGATACCTAGCATACCTAATAACATCGTCACTAATTCTACAACCAGGACTTTAGAATTAAAAAACATTGCTACAGCATAATTCAATCTGACAAACCAAATAATCAAGGGTAGGCTGGCGCCCAAAACACCGAAAAACAATGTATTAATTGCTGTGCCCAAAATTTGTCCACCAATAATACGTGCATGTCCATATAAGTTTTTAACAGAAATATTCGGTGTTCGCTCAATGACTTCATTAAGGTCGGCAATGATTGCCATTGCTGCCTCGGCTACGGCACCTAAAGTTGAAATAATCATCGTTGTAATCGCAATTCTACCAAAGTCTATACCAACGTTTGTTGATAAGCCTTCCAGTTCTTCCGAATTTTCAGTAGCAAACCCCTGAAATTGACCTACCCACTGCAATATTATAGCCATCACAAACAAAATACCAATGACAATAACACTGGTTAAGAAAGCCTGATTCGTTACACTCGGATCATCCGCACCTAAATAAATAGCAACAGCTAAAATAATAATTGACACAATAATCGTCACAACATAGGCATTGAATTGCCAATTCATCAGAATCATTAATACAAAGATTGCCAAAAAGTTAATCATTAAACCAATGAAGCCACGCAGTCCCTGCTTACCGCCAACGAGTAACATCAAAACGAATAAAATCAGCATTAGCATCATAATGGCATTCATATTTTAGCCACCTTTCTTTGAAGAAAGAATGCAACAATTGCACTCGTTACTGGTACTGCCAAAACAATTCCAATTCCCGACACGACTGTTTGTAAAATGCCAAGGTTCATCACCATTTCTAAAATATATGGCCAGTTATTCCCATTCCTAAGCATCAAAATAACCATTGGCATTGTTTCAGCAATGAAAATCATGAACAAAACATTAATCAATGTTCCCATAATATCGCGGCCAATCGACATCCCCGCATGCCAATATTCTTTAAAATGACGTTGCGCATTTTCACGATGCATGCCAAATAATCCGGCCACAATATCTGCAGCCTCATCCATAACAGCACCTAGTACACCAATAATCGTCTGCGCAATAAAGAGTGTTGCAGGCACCTGAGTCACATAAGCCATTGTTTCAAAATGAACGCCATTATTATGTGTTAATAATAATACAATTGACATAATACCCATAGTTAACGCTGTACTAGTGAGTGTCGCAAAGAAAGTTAAGCGCATTTGTAATGTTCTGCCTAGAACAAATAGCAAACTGCTCAATGCAAAGAATCCAGCTAAAATACTAAAAATCAAAATAACATTGGGATTTTTAAATTGCACATCAATCCCAACAGCCACAATGAAAAGTACAATATTAGTAATTAAACTTAATAGTAGCCAACTCGTAGCACGACGCTGACCGTAAAAATAAAGTAATAAAATAAACAATGTCGCTAATAAACCAAGTACAGTGTCTCTTTTCAAAGATAATATATGGTATCGATTACTCAGCTTTTCTAGAATCAACTGGTCCCCAACACGATAGCGATGTAATACTGTCTGCGACTGATTAAAGCCATTAGTCAATATGATGCGTTTTTGCTGACGATTCAGTAATCGAATGGTTAATTTTTGCTGATAAATTTGATCTTCGTTGTTATGTTCATCGGTTATACTTTGTACTTTTTGATTGTGTACTTGAACAACTTGCCCAACTGGGTGCTGATATAAAAAGGCATTGTGCCGTAAAAAAAAACCAACACCAATAAGTATCACTAAAGCCACAAGAATACGTTTAAATACTTTTGCCATTATGACTCCAATCGTCTATTTTTCCCTGACATTGGAATGGGTTTAGCCAAAAAACGAACGCGTTGCATCAATCGAGCAGCTTTAACTGGTTCAACACCATCTCTTGTTTGTGTTAAATGTTCCTCTAACCCTTTCATAGAAAAATTAGAAGTGAAAAATGTGGTCAGTTCATTTTGCATACGATGTTCTAAGATAACACCCAAAATATCATCACGAATCCACGCACTCAATGTATCAGCACCCATATCATCAAGTATTAATATAGTCGCATTTTTAGCTTGATCAATTAAGCGCTGTGTACTACTGTCTTTTTGGCCAATACTATTTTTAACATCCACGGCAAACGATGGAAAATGTAACAACATCACATCGATGTTATTCGCAGCCAATGCATTCGCAAGCGCTCCCATTAAATAAGTTTTACCAACACCAAAATCACCATATAAATACAATCCCTGTACATAATTTTTGGCATGTGTTAGATTATCCAAAATATTAATCGCTTCAACAATGGCATCTATACGACCCGATTCTTGAACCACAGCCGCCAAGTCGGCCTGCTGAATGGCAACAGGCATTTTATAAGTGTTCAAGTGCTCTTTTTGCCGTAACTTATTTTGTGTTTGTTGTGTTGGCACATACTTCACATGGATATAGCCCTTTTCAATATCCAACTGTGGCACATACCCTGGATATAATGTCTTACTATTCTGCGCCGCCATATTACGTTGCTGAACATATTCATATAATGCTGTTAAAGACTGTGAAAAAGCATCTGGTGCTAATTTATCTTGATTAGCTTGCCAGAAATCTTGAATATCCTGATCTTGTTTCAACATTTCTATCGTATGAATGGATTGACTATTTTTAAGATGTGGATATTGTTTTTTTAATTTTTCTAATACTTCTGACAAATTTTGCATACTAGATTCCTCATCTCATAGCTTAATCCTTGGTCTTCAGATCTTTCAATTTAGCTAACGCTTTTTGAATATCCTTTTGATCATATTCCGGTTGCTTTGCTGTGACATTTTCCATTTTTGGTTCAATTTTAGCCATCCGATTACGCGTACGCGATGACGTCTTAATCTGACGATTTTGCTGACTCTGTTGTTTTTGATCATGATGCCGTTTAATAGCATGTATGGCTAGCGTCGCTGTCGTCACCTTCTGTTGTGCCCATTCATTCGCAATCGTTTCTGTCAATGCCCGCGATAACGATGTATTATCCATACCGATAAGAATTTGATGTAATAAAACATTAATTACTGGTGGGTTCAATATTCCCTGTGTTGTTAAGTCATTGACAATATTGCGTTCACTGTTCGTAATAAAGCCACCACGTGATTGCTTAATCTGAGACAAGAAATGCATTGGTGGTATCTGATTGGCTGCTTCAACAAGTGCTTTAGCCGTTTTAGATAAAGCTTCATCATGGCTTTCTACAGATGATATTTGAGGTTGATTACCCGTTGGCTGTGTTGAACGCGTCGTATCCAATTGTGTTTTAAGCGCACGTTGCATTCCAGCTTGATCAATTTCGTGCGTATCCAACGTTACCGTTTGACTCACAATATTTGCTAACTGTTGTTCATTTACCCCATACAACAAATGCTGTGCTATCAAAAAGTTACGATGTTTATTAATTTCGTCGACTGTTGTTCCTTGTACAAGTTGAGCAAAGGCCTCAAAATTAAAATGGTCATCTTTAACTACTGGCTTAGCCATGTCCAATCGAACACTTTGCTGTGGAATGGTCGGTGTACTTTCATTTTTAAAAATCTGTAAGAAATGTGCTGAAACATCCTCACCCTGGATTTTTTGAATACCTTGTATGCCGTAACGTTTTTGTAGCACAATAAAACGTTCTTCACCTACAAACTTGTACAATAAACCTGTTAACAATTGTTCCTTGAAAAAATCTTGCGCTGACAGTGCTGGTAATAATCGATAATAATAAGTATCCACAGAAGTAGTCGTATCATGAAACGTCTTAACTAATCCGACGGCTTCTAATTTTCGCCGTAATCTCACAAAAGTTGGCAGGCTTAAGTTTAGACTGTCTAATAAGAAATTATGATCTAATACATCCGTAACGCTAACATAGTTTATTTCTGTTGCTAACATATGATAAAGTGCATAACCAGTAGAACCAATAAACGGAACGTATAAATCAAAGGTACGCGCTAAATCAGCAAATGAAATCGGTACTGCTGCTTGTACTAGTACCCTTGCATTTGCATGTAATTCAATTGTTGGTTTACTTTCCTGCATACTCGGGTGCAATTTCCTTTAATTTTGCAATAACTTGAGCAACTTGTTCACGTGTTGCTGCTAATGTACCATTATTATCAATTACATAGTCTGCTACTTTTACTTTTTCAGATAAAGGCAATTGTGACTTAATACGGTTGTTAGCTGCATAGTCATCCAACTGATTCCGTGCTTTAAGTCGCGCTAATTGAGTGGCTTCGCTAACTGTTACAACAATTATTTGATCCACACTATCATTCTCATGATAACCACGTTCAACTAATAATGGGACATCTAATATCACAATTGGTGCCTTTTGTGTTCGCCAAAAAGCAAGTTTATCTTGAATCGCATTACTAATTGCTGGCTGTATAATGGCATTTAATTGTGACAAATTAGCCTCATTACCAAATACTGTGTCCCCCAGTTGCTGTCTATCAAGCACACCATTTTTAATAATTTGTGGTCCAAAAGTCAACTTTATTTTTTCAAGAACAGTCGTTCCCGGTTCAACAACTTCACGAGATATCACGTCTGCATCAATAATTGGTATTCCAGCCTCATGAAACATTGTACTGACTGTTGTTTTTCCTGAGGCAATGCCCCCAGTTAAGCCAACAATTAACATTTAAATGGTCCTTTCTTGCACGATACGTTCAGATTGCGTTGACTGATCATCACCAAATAAACGACGAGAATAGGCTACTCGTGTGCCGGTTACATATGGAATAATCCAAATATAACCAATTCCAGCAGTTAAGAATCCCAATATATACCAGCCAATAAAACTCAACTCGAGCAAGAAAAGTTCCCACTTACGACCATCCATAACTCGTCGGCTAGTCGTAATATAGTCTGTTAAGGAATTAGCCCGTTTTCCTTGGTCTAAATCACGTTTATACGCATAATAAGTTTGCGAATAAGAAAAGGTTTTGATAATTCCTGGAATAATAAACAATAATGTCCACAAATAAATCAAAATATTTTGTACGAGTGCCAATAAGAAGCTTTGCCAAAATTTGCCATTACTAAAAATCTGTAGTGATTGTTTGAAATGCTGGTCTGCTTTAGGTTGTTTAAACCAGTCCACAATCCCCCATGCAATCGACCAAGTAAACAACATACCGATGCCATCGCTAATTACAGAAAAAACAACAGAGTTATTATCAGATGATGTATCAGCTTGCCCTGCAACTTCACTACCGTTTATCGTCCCTTGTGTCAATGAATAAACGACAACGGCCATGATTAATGATACAAAGAAGAAACTTCCAACCACTGCCACAATTGGCAAAATATTCAACTTAATAGCCGTTCCCCAATGGCCACGGTATAAATCTCTGGCTTCACGTTTCATTTCTCTAATACTTATTGGTTCTAATTCGTTCATAACTTTCCTTTTCCTATCTCACCTGGCACTTAGGGCAAAATGTTGTACCGCGTTGTCCAACACGAATTTTAACAAGCGGTGTCCCACAGCGCAAACACGGCAACCCACTGCGCCCATATACCTCTAATTGATTTTGAAACTGTCCAACTTCTCCAAATACATTACTAAAACTATGCACCGTTGTCCCATGATGTTTGATAGCAAGTGCTATTTCACTAATAATACTATCACGTAATATTGCGAGTTGCGAAGGGTCTAATTCATTTGCAGGCGTCTCAGGGTGAATCTTACTTTGCCAAAGTACCTCGTCTGCATAAATATTACCAATTCCTGCTATCTTAGTCTGATCCAGCAAAAAACTTTTTACTGGTTTCTTTGATTTAGCAAATATCTGAATCATATATTCTAAATGTAAATCAGTCGTAATTGGTTCCGGACCTAATTTAGCTAATGTTGGAACGGCTATTTGCTCTAGACCGGTTTCAGCTAAAGTCATGCGTCCAAAACGCCGCGTATCATTATAAAATAGTGCCCGACCATCTGCCAATTCAAAAACAATTTCCGTATGTTTATGTAACGGTGCATCCAATGGTTCAACGGAATACTGACCTTCCATACGTAAATGCGAGACAATTGTGCGTTGATTAGACAGACGCAAGAATAAATATTTCCCTCTTCTGTCAATGGCTGTAAATTGGCTGGCTAAGGTACCTTGAATAAATGCCGGTGCATCTCCCATAATCACCTTGGGATATGGCACTCTAATGTTTGCAATTTCACCGCCAACAATTAACTTTTCCAAACCACTTCTAACTGTTTCAACTTCTGGTAGTTCTGGCATATATACTCCTAATATCAAGATGTAACAATTCTGTGCTGTTACATACTAGCTTTCTACTGCATATTAAACGCATTCTAGTCTACTTATTTTAACATGATTATTTTATACTATTCGTTATAAATAGAAAATACCTTGTGGTAGCGTCAAGTTAAGAATATGAAATGTTTGCACTGTTTCTGGATTTTTTAGGTACTGTTTTTAATGCTATTGCTAGCCACAAATGGTTGAATAAAGAAGCCCATCGCAAAAAATAAAATCTCTTTCAATTTTCACTAATTTAACATTAAATTAAGCATGATTTAATCTGTTAATTATAATATAACATCACAAGCCATCCACACCAATCTGTGGATGGTTTGTCTATTCTTGCTTTCAAATTTGGTTGAATAGTTTATACAACGCTTATTTTGCAATCCATGTTAGTATTAGCTGATGGGGTGTTTCTTAACTTACTCACAATACTTTCTCAAACTCTATGCCCCATCCCCGAAGCGGCTGCTTCGGTTTTTTATTGCATGCTACAAATAATTCAAATAATATATCACACAAAAAATAGGCCATCACGGCCTATTTTTATACATTTAACTAGGCTTTAGCCCATTTGGGTTTACCCTTATCTTTATTTTGACGATTCTTTTTGCGCTTTGGCTTACTATCATTAATCGGATTTGAAGGTTTTGGCTTGGATTTCAATACTGGCTTTCTAACTGATTTCTGATCTAAGATAGTTGTATCTTTTGACTTTTTGACAACTTTAGGTTGTTGTTTATCATCAGAAACTAAACTTATGCTATCGGTTTTAGCCGGTACTAACGCAAAGTCATCTCCTAATGTCCGTTTCAAATTACGAACATCATGATCGTTACCTAAATTCAAAACTCGTCCACTCTTGCCCATTCGGCCTGTTCGGCCTGTTCGATGAATATACGTTTCCTTGTTTTCCGGTAACTGTGCATTCACAACTAATGGTAAATCAACAATATCAAGGCCTCTTGCTGCAACATCGGTCACCAAAAGTAAACTAACATCACCCTTTTTAAATGAGCGCAATGCATCTGCACGCTGAATGTGACGTCTATCATTACCGCCTAAACTGGTAACCTTAGCATTAGCATGCTGTAATGTTGATTGCATCGCGACTAAATTACGAATTGAGTTAAAAAATACTAAGGCTTGTTGTTTATTGCGTGCTAGTTGAATCAACACCTTAGCTTTTGCCTTTTGATCAACATACTGAAATTCATGTTGAATATTAGCTGGGGCATCTGTTCCAACAGATACGGGTACAACCGACTGGCCAAATGTCTGATTGACATATTGCAAATCAACGCCCGATGTTGCCGAAAACAGCATTAATTGGATATTATCTGGTATTTGTTCGGCTAGTTGATTAATGCTTTCATAACGTTCTTCAGATAGCATCACATCTGCTTCATCAAAAACAACTGACTGAATATTTTTTAACTTTAATGCACCAGATTCAGCCATTGTTAATACGCGTCCAAGTGTACCAATCACAATCTGGGGATGTTCTTTCTTCAACTTGTCAGCCTGACGTCGCCCATTTGCGCCGCCAACTAAACTAACAACATTAACACCTGGCACTAGGGTCGCCCATTCACGAATAACATGGGATAGTTGCATCGCTAATTCTTGACTAGGTGCCAAAATCAAAACTTGAGTACGTTTAAGATTTACATCAATATTGGTTAGCAATGGTAGTACAAATGCTAATGTTTTACCAGTACCAGTTGGTGCCAAACCAAATATAGACTTCTTATTCAATACATCCTCCCAAACAGCATTTTGAATGGGTGTGGGTGTATCAAATGTTTCTTCAAACTTATCCTGTAGTGAGGGTAGTAATTTTTCTAACATTATTCTCTCTTATCTGCGGGGAATTCAATACCTGCTGATTGACGTAAATCAAACAGCGTTTGGTTAACTTGCTGAGACAGTCTAAACCAATTATTATACACTTCTCGTTGACCGTTTGGATCCTTAATAATATTAGCGAAATCTTGTGCCTCATGAATCATTGGATTATCATCAACCGGTGTACTGATTTCTTTTTGATTTCCGTTACCATCATGATAAGTGACAGATTCTAGCTCAGTAATATTGCTAATCGAAATCGTTTCTTTTTGGCCATATATTTCACTTGGTAGATAAGAATTGGCACTCTTACCAAACAACAAGGTTACCGTATAATCAGGATAGACCAAGATTGCTGTTCCTTTGCCATCGGCCCCGTTCCTGAGTAACGTTGGAATGTATTGTACTGCCTGTGGGGTACCAAACAAATCAAGTGCTGCATACAAAGGATAAACACCCAGGTCATATAAGGCACCAGCGCTAAATTTGCGCGTCAAAACATTTGGTTCTTGTCCTGCTAAGTAAGCATCGAAGCGTGAGGAGTACTTCTGATAAACCAACGTTGCACCTTGTAACATTGGCAAAGTTTTCATCGTTTCTTTAATTTTTTTGAAATTAGGTTGATGAACATGTCGTGCCGCTTCAAATAATAACACATCTGGATGTTGTGCCAATGCTGTCTGCAAATCTGAAAATTCTGTAGGATTACTAGCAACCGGTTTCTCAACAATAACGTGTTTGCCAGCTGTAATGACTGCTTTAGCTTGCTCATAATGTAAGGCATTTGGTGAAGCAATATATACCAAATCAATGTCACTTGCCAATAAATCACTCATCGTAGTGGCTGTCGTTATCGTATCATGTGATACTTTCAGTTGATCAATAAATGTTTGTGCGCGTTCTTCAGTACGAGAATAAACAGTGGTTAGCTGATATTCTGACGTCTGGTACGCTGCTTCAATAAACATCTCAGTAATCCAATTTGTACCAATCACACCAAATTTAATCATAATTTGCCTCCTAAATTATCTGATTTCACTGTAATAATCGTTCATAAGCCTGCCTCGAGCCATTAAATACACTCGTCGGTAATTTAATAGCTCGAACACCTTGCCCGACAACATGATCTGCATCATACTGAACCAAGACATCCTGTTTCTTAAGTGATTGCGTATCATTCTTAACTAACCAAAAATGTGCTTGACGTATTGTCGTTGTCAATTGCTTTTTGACTTTCGGTGTTGTATATATCAAAATTTCTTGATTGTAATGATTAGCCAAAAGCTTAACCATCTTAACTAGTTCTGTTTTGCTATTTTGTGTTTGCAATTGATCAGCATTCACACTAATAGCAATGGGCAAGTTACCAGTTTTGTTGCCAACTTCTTGAATAAAATAACTCACCTGGGCTTCAGCTGTACTATCAGAAGAAAAAGTATGCATAATACCACGATCTAACTTTGCTTGTTGAACACGTTGCATATCTTTCTTGAATGTATTATCAGCCAACGCAGTACCAGTTGTACTCTGAATATATACAAAATCAACATGATTTGCCTTTAAATAACCAAAATCCAGGTATTCTGCTCTTTGATTGACGACAACACCTTGTACAGAAAAGCCCGATGGTACGGTTGAAGCTATTGATACTGGCTTAGCCACTATCCATATAGCGACAGAGCTAATAAAAGCCACTACAATAAGTAACCATGTAAAAATTGATAAAGCCCGTCTTGTCTTGATCCCCTCCTTTTGAAATTTTTTCACTGTCTCTAAATTATCTGTTCTTTCCATAAGTAATATTATACCGAATAATCCGTGATACCGCTCTATTTATATCTTATATAACTCTTACGAAAAATAAGTAGATCACTAAAATTGCTTGAAAATTGCCTATGAGCGTGCGACAATTATCCAATAGAAATGGAGGCAATTTATGTCGTTTGAATCGAAGCTTAATCAATACGCTACATTAATAGTTAAAAAAGGCATTAACGTACAATCTGGTCAAACTGTCATTTTGTATGCATCTGTCGATCAAGTTGTTCTCGCTCGTAAAATTGTTAACGCCGCTTATTTGGCTGGTGCTAAGCAGGTAATTGTCGAATGGTCAGACCAGCTCATTACGCAAATGAATATCAATGCAGCTGATGAAGAACTACTCACAACAACACCCCAATACACTATTGATAAATGGCAAGACTTAATTGTTAACCAACATGCCAGTCGCATTAGTTTATTATCTGATGACCCTGATGGATTAGCACACGTCGATGCACATAAGCTTTCAACTTTGACACAGACAAAGCAACGCGACCTTGCAATGGTTCGAAATGCAACAATGCGTGATGATATTTCTTGGCTGGTTGTGGCGGCCGCTTCACCTGCATGGGCACAAAAAGTATTTCCAAATACAGACCCTGCTGAAGCACAACAACGTTTATGGGAAGCTATCTTCAAAACAGTACGTATTGATGATCATTCTGATGCACTCGAAAATTGGGATCGCCATATTAAAACGTTACAAGAAAAAGCCGATTGGTTAAATCAACACAATTTTAAATCTCTACACTACAAAAACGAACACTCTGATTTTACTATTGGACTAGCTGCAGGTCATATTTGGGAAGCTGCTTTTTCACACAACAAAGCTGGTGATATTTTTATTCCTAACATGCCTACTGAAGAAGTTTTCACAGCACCAGATAATCGCTATATCGACGGTCATGTTGCAGCAACACTGCCACTTTCTTATCAAGGTAATATTATTGAAAATATCGCGCTTGATTTTAAAGATGGCCGTATTGTTAAAGCAACTGCTACAAAGGGTATGGCAATATTACAAAAGATTATTGACACTGATGAGGGCGCTAAATCCCTTGGCGAAGTTTCATTAGTGCCACACCCCTCACCCATCTCACAAAGTGGTATACTTTTCTATAATACATTGTTTGATGAAAATGCTTCAGATCATCTTGCTATCGGCGCCGCTTACGCTTCGAATATTAAAGACGGTAAAACAGCTTCACCCGAAGCATTAGCACAACGTGGTTGGAATATATCCGATACACACGTCGATTTTATGATTGGCTCTGCCGATATGGATATTGACGGCATCACTCAAGATGGTCAACTTGTTCCCGTTTTCAGACAAGGTGATTGGGCATAATTTTTTCAGATATTTAAAGGATTAGTCTATGTTTTCAAAATGGTCAAATAAATGGCATAATAATGGTTCATCACAGAAGCATACACATCATTTATTTTTCATGTTACTCATTGCCCTGATTGGTCATTTAGACTTTTGGTATATGGTACCACCTGATAATCGAATGCTAAAAATCATTGTTGTATTCATGACCTTGCTAGCACTCTACTATCTGTGGACCCTACCAACCGCACAGGATAACTCAGATATACCTTATAAAATACTTTATGTCTGGTATCTGATTTATGTTGGATCAACCATTTTATTAGTTAATATTTTGACACATCAAGTCTTACGTTTAAATTTTTGGATCAGCATTCTACTCTTTGTCGTCCTTGAAACTATATTACTACTACCTGCTATTGAAAGTAAAAATAAAAGATAAAACGACCATGATTTTACTCATGATCGTTTTTTTAATTCAAAGTTTCAAGTTCTTTTGGTGTTAATTGTGCGAGTAACGTGTTAATCGCCATAACGTCAATATAGTGATCTAATCCTTCAATCCCCTTCAGCAACTTGCCCAGACCATTTATGGCCTTTTTTTGACTCAAGAACTTGAGATATGCACGCAACTCTCCACCAATGCCATCCAAATCTTGCCATTGTGGTTGCCAATAATCAAATAGCTCTTGCTTAGTAAATTGCTTCAAACTTTCAGCATCCCACGTCTTATGCGTACGGCCATAGATTTTCGCCATACCTTCATGGTAAGCATATAATAAATGCAAAACATTATCACTCACAACATCTTTTATTGCAGCTGCTTTAAAATCTTCTAAACGGCGCTGAGCATAAACGAGTTCCGCATCAACCAAATCTTGAGATAATACCATTACCTCAACATCCTGCTTAACATCATCTGTCGTGGCAACAACGGGTGCTAATCCTCTAAATGTTTCACCAATCGTTTGTAGATCAAAATCATCGTCTTCATCATTTTGTGATAAGAACTTATACTGTAACTCGTCAATCGCATTAGATGTTTTCATCATCTCAGCAACATCTTTGCCCTGCCATTTGAAGAAATTAACTGCCAATACTGTTCTAACAATCATGCGCCAGAAATTAATGTCGAACTTAGGGGCGCTGGCAATAAAGTATGTATTAACTTGGCTTTCTTTAACCAATAATTTCTGCATATCGAATAGTACAGGTACTAGCAAAATGAAGTAACGCCAATCACGATCCTCACTGTTAACTAACGTCGCCTGCATCGCTTCATTTAAATTAACGGCCGCACGTTCATTACTCGTAAACTGAGTAAAGTGTTGTTGTACAATCATTGCCAACAAATCATCAAAGAAAAATGAAGCAACTTCAAACGTTTTTTGATCATACTTATCATGATACATTAAATAATAACGTGCCCGTAAAAAGCCGGCCCACTCATTAAAATCAAATGGTTTCACATGACCAGCTTGCTTGTACGTTTGTTTCTTTTTAAGATTACGCATCTTCTTAACTTGTGCGCGTTGTCCTTGTTTCACTACCGTAACTCCTCGCTTTACTTAGATACTAAGGTCTAACTGATACTTGCCATGTCCAAATTCGCGTAGACGGAATTGAAATATTTGTTCTTCACGTTGCAAGTCAGGCGTTTTAACACTTGCTTGTTGTGTACCTTCTAATTCTGCAAGCTCGATTGCTGCATTAATTTGCGAAATAACTGGCGCAAATGCCTTAGTATCCGCTGATACATAAAATAATTCTGCATTACCGTAAGTTTGTGATTTACGCACTAATTTTACAGATGTTTTATAGCGATTTACTTCAAAAATAATATGATTAAAATTAAAATCTCTTACATAATGAAATAATGATGACAAAAACTGTGTTGCGTTAAATTTATTTTTTACCATAATTTATTGTTATGTTGATGACAACATAATTTATCCTTATTTGTAGTCTACCAATCATTCTAACATAGGTCATGACTGCTGCCTAATAAATCACAAAAAGTAGTTAACCTTCACGTTAACTACTTTTTATATGAACAATCATTACTTATAGATAAACATTGCGTCTCCGAAACTGAAGAAACGGTACTGTTGAGCAACAGCATGATGATAGGCATTCATAATATGCTCTCGGCCAGTAAAGGCAGCAACAAGCATCACTAATGTTGATTTAGGTAAATGAAAGTTAGTAATAAATGCATCAACCACTGTCCACTGATAACCTGGTTTAATGAAAATATCTGTCCAGCCAGAATCAGCTTTTAACTCTCCTGAAAACTTGCTGCCAATGGTTTCTAACGTTCGAATAGACGTTGTTCCAGTCGCAATAATACGACCACCGTTTTGACGCACTTCATTCAAATCTTGCGCAGCATCAGCTGTTAACTGATAAAACTCAGAATGCATCTTATGATCTTCAATATTTTCTTCTTCAACAGGTCGGAAAGTGCCGAGACCAACATGCAATGTTAATTCAACTGTTTTAACACCTTTAGCACGAACTTTATCCAACAATTCTGGTGTCCAATGTAAACCTGCCGTTGGTGCAGCTGCCGAGCCATCTACTTTTGAATAAACCGTTTGATAACGCTCTTGATCAGCCAACTTTTCCTTAATATAAGGTGGTAAAGGCATTTCACCTAATTTATCTAATAATTCCATAAAAATACCATCATAATGGAATTCAATCATTTTACCACCGTGTTCTAAATCTTCTAAGACGGTTGCTGTCATGATTGGATGTTGCATATCATCGCCAAAGACAACTTCTGATCCGATAGGAGACTTTTTAGCCGGCTTCATCAAGACTTCCCAAACATCCCCATGATCTTGGCGTAATAGCAAAACTTCTGCATGTCCACCTGTTTCTGGTCGAGCACCATGCAATCGTGCTGGCAAAACACGAGAATTATTCATTACAATAGCATCGCCAGCTTTTACATAATCTAAAATATCATAAAAATGTCGATCTTCATACTCACCGCTAATAGCATTTAAAGCTAGAAGTCGAGACGCGTCTCGTTGCTTTAAAGGTGTTTGCGCTATAAGCGCTTCTGGTAAATCATAATCAAAATCTGATAAAGTGTAGTGTTCTTGTGTCATTATTATGTATCCTTAAAGTCTAAAAATTTGTTTGGTAAGGTATACCGAGATGCTGATACGCTTGCTCAGTCACAACTCTGCCTCTTGGTGTGCGTTGTAAGAAACCAATTTGGAGTAAATATGGTTCGACCATAGTTTCTAAAGTCTCTGATTCTTCACCAATATTAGCAGAAATGGTATTCAAACCAACCGGACCACCATTATAAAAGTCAATCATCGTTTGCAAAAACTTGTGATCGGTTTCATCTAATCCTTTATCATCAACGCGTAATTTTTTAAGCGCCACATCAACAATCATTTTATCGATGGCTTTTTTTCCTTGCACCTGCGCAAAGTCACGAACACGTTTCAATAGTCGATTGGCAATTCGAGGTGTTCCGCGTGAACGTAAGGCAATAGCTAATGCCCCTTCAGAACGAATGGGCGCTGCAAAAATATCTGCAGAACGTGTCACGATTTGTTGTAATTCATCAGCATTGTAATATTGCATACTATTGATAATGCCAAAGCGATCTCTTAATGGTTTCGATAACATGCCTGGTCGCGTCGTCGCCCCGATTAACGTAAATGGCGGTAATGGAAAATGAACTGCTCGTGCTGTAGGGCCCTGTCCAACCATAATATCAACGTAAAAATCTTCCATGGCTGAATACAGTATTTCTTCAACGTTTGTTGCTAAGCGATGAATTTCATCAATAAAAAGAATATCTCCTGGTTCTAATTCATTCAATACCGCAACTAAATCACCTGGCTTTTCAATCGCTGGCCCGCTCGTTGTTTTAATATGGACTGCCATTTCATTTGCAATAATCATGGCTAAAGTCGTTTTACCCAATCCCGGTGGCCCGAATAGTAATACGTGATCTAGCGCCTCTTCACGTTGCTTAGCTGCTGTAATATAAACACGTAATTCTTCTTTTAATGCACTTTGCCCGATATAATCATTCAATAACTGTGGTCTCAGTGTCACTTCTTCTTTTTGCTCTAATTCATTGGCTTGAGCATCACGCAACAATTGATCATCAGCTGCTGTAGATTCATACCATTGATTAAATTGTGGTTCTTTTTCATTCATACTAGTCACATTATACACGTTTCTATAAGTTACTCACACTATTAAAATTCAAAAAGGATTGCAACAAAATAATACGAACTTGTTACAATCCTAAAAATACAAAACGTTAATCTATTATTTGTTATTCTCAGCTTTAACAACATCAACAATTTCGTCAACGTACGCCGAAACTAAGCTTTCTGTTGGTGCTTCAGCCATGACACGCAATAATGCTTCTGTTCCTGATGGTCTAACAAGCACACGACCATCACCTGCCATCTTGCCTTCAACTTCAGCAATCTTAGCAACAACTGCTGGATTATGTTGAATATTTACCTTATCTTCTACTGGTACATTCACCAATTTTTGTGGATAAATCTGTACTGCTGCTGCCAACTCTGATAACTTTTTATTCGTTTCTTTCATGACATGCAATAACTGCAGTGCTGTCAGTAAACCGTCTCCAGTTGTTGCCCAATCACGGAAAATAATATGCCCAGATTGTTCACCGCCCAAGTTATGATCCGAAGCCATCATTTCTTCCATCACATAACGATCACCAACGGCTGTCTTCACACTAGTCATGCCATTTGATTCAACTGCTTTATAAAAGCCAATATTACTCATTACTGTTGATACAATGGTGCTGTGCTTCAAACGGCCTTGATCATTTAAGAACTTACCCGTAATAAACATAATCTTATCGCCATCAACTATATGACCTAATTCATCAACAGCAATTAAACGATCGCCATCACCATCAAATGCTAATCCCGCTTGAAAGTTGCCTTCCTTAACCATATTAGCTAACGCATCAGGATGTGTTGACCCAACACCATCATTAATGTTGATACCATTAGGCTGTGTTCCCATCGTTTCAAAATCGACACCCATATCCGCAAATAACCGTGCCAATAAACTACTTGTGGCGCCATTTGCCCCATCCAAAGCAACCCGCATGCCAGTTAAATCACTTGGAATTGTCTTTTGTAAAAATTCCAAATATTTCGAGGCACCCTCAGGATAATTGTTTACAACACCCAGCCCTTCTGCGCTTGGACGTGGCAACGTATCTTCTTGATCAAGTAACTGTTCAATTTCATACTCAAGCTCATCTGATAATTTAAAACCATCATTTCCAAAAAACTTAATACCATTATCTTTTGCTGGATTATGAGAAGCAGTAATTTGAATACCTGCTGCTGACTCTAGATTCTGTACCAGGAAGGCAACCGCAGGAGTTGTGATAACCCCTAAGCGTAATACATCAACCCCCACAGAAAGCAAGCCGGCTATAATGGATTGCTGGAGCATTTCTCCTGAAATACGCGTATCACGTCCGACAATAACAACGGGTTTTTCATGGCTATCTGCTGCATGCCGTGTCAGAATTGCACCGCCACTTCTACCAAGACGAAAGGCTAATTCAGGGGTTAAGGTTTCGTTTGCAATACCACGAACGCCATCTGTTCCAAAATATTTTAATTGAATACTCATTCTTTATTTTCTCCACTATTATTGATTGATGGTTTGTCTACTATTAATATACACCAATCAATCAGTCGTATTTTTAGGTGTAATTGTCACTTTGACATTTTGATCACTGTATCGTGAAATACCATCTTGCGTTGGCAAAGTGACATTCTGCGTTGTTTTTTGTGTCATATTTTTAACATCAATTGATATTTTCAGATTATCAAGTGAATCTAGTATATCAGATGCGCCATATGCCGTCACATTTGACGGTGAAAATGTAATATTGTAATCTGATGCTTCACCATTTTGGATATTAGCGCGTAAAGATAACTTTTTACTATCTTCAGGAGATATATTCAGCTTAGCCGCTACAGATGGTTGACTCATATTAACTTCTACAGCATTACCATCTTTATCTAACGCTTGTAACTGAACCGATTGTGACATCGGTCCTTTCATATTCTTACTCAAAGTCACTTGTCCAACCACGCTTTGTACTGCATCAACGTTGGTTTCTGGACCAGAAACCGTTACGCTCTCTGGTGTTGTATCGATACTATCTACCAAATAACCTTGCGCAATCTGACTGCTATTATAAGTAACTCTCACCGGTACCTTTTTGGTTTCTTTTTTCACAACGTTAACCGTTATCATCTGTGGTTCAACAGTTGAACGCAAATCAGAATTAACACCCCTAATAGCGACAACAACTTTATGTTGTCCAACACCAAGATTTTGTAAATCAGCGCTCGCTTGAATACTGTTACGACTTCTTGCTGCAGCAACTAACGCACCAGACCCCTGAATTTTGACATTAACGGTTTTAGGGGCACCCGTAACAACATAACGGTCCGTATCATATTGTAATAAGAGATTAACTTTCAGTGTTGCACGTTGCTCAGGAATAATATTTGAAAAATTATTACCACCATTAGCAATACCATTTGTATTAGAACGCGTACTCATAATATACGTTGATAGCAACATTGTAATGACAAATGAAATTACTAGACTTAATAATCTTGATTGGCTAAATTTTTTCATTTTGAGGTCCCCTTTCCTTTAATGGACCACCAATGTTTCTTATCTTGTTCATTATTTTTAGGAGCTAAGAATTGGCGTTCAAAAAAGTTCTGATAGGTCTCTTGTGTCATTTTACGTAATAAATCGCCACTTTGTGTAATCGAAATTTCACCAGTTTCTTCCGAAACGACAACAGTAATCGCATCACTTGCTTCACTAATCCCCACAGCAGCACGATGCCGTGTGCCAAGTTCTTTAGGAATCAGCGTGCTTTCTGATAACGGTAGATAAGCTGCTGCTACTGCAATACGCCCACCTTTAATAATCACAGCACCATCGTGTAATGGCGTATTTGGAATGAAAATATTAATTAATAACTGACCAGTAATTGCCGCATCAAGTGGAATACCAGTTTTTATATATTCATCTAAGCTAGATTCCTTTTCAATCGTAATCAGTGCCCCAATACGACGTTTAGACATATATTGTAGTGCATCATCCAAGCTTTTAATCAATTGATGCTCGGTATTATTATCAACATGAGACCGCTTCAGCGTTAGTTGTCGACCAACCGTTTCTAGTCCGCGTCGAATTTCTTGCTGAAAGATAACAACCAACACAATTGGCGCCCAGTTAATAATCTGATCCATTAACCAAGAAACAATCGTTAAGCCTAAATACCAGCTCAAAACTTTGACTAAAATAATTGTGCCGACGCCCAGTAAAATTTGTAATGCTCGAGTACCTTCGACAAAACGAATTATCCGATAAAGGACAAACCAAATAATCAAAAGGTCGACAACATGCATTAAATTATTGAGTGTGAGATAAGCTAAAATATCCATTCTTCATCCCTTCATAGTATAACAATAACTAATTTTCATCTTTACCTGCCAACGCTGTTGTTTCTGTAAAATTAATAAATTGACGAATATTGATGCCAACTTGACGTGTAATTCTGCCAGATTCATAAAGTTGTTGAATTGCTTCACGTTGGGCACTTAAAGCTTTTAACTCCAGTTCGAGTCGCATACGCTCATCCCATTGCCGTTGTTGCGGTGTATTAGGTCTATCAAGTATGTTAATCCGATTCCGGTAGGTCACAATGAAATTATACGCTACTTGGCGCTCAATTCTATTAGTAACCGTATCCGCACTAAACTTTGAGGCATAATCAGATAGTGCCTTAATAGCTGCTTTAGACGTTTCTCTTGTAATTAATTTATTTTCTTGACGAATACGATCAGTTGATTCATCGGCAAGCCATATACGAATATTACGAATCATCTTGACAAATAGAACAAAGAACCAACGTGTTGAGAAGTGCTGATATGATTGCATATCTCTTTTTTCCAAACGCTCTAAACGCTGGCTACTCATTGTATAAGCTAATGGTGATATTTTTTCCTGTGCCAAAAGCTGTTGCAAACAATCCCTTTGCGCTTTAATGGCAACATGCTGTAGTTGCTGTTCACTTTCAGTAAAAGCATCCCCATACGCGGCATTTCCTGAACGCTTTTTGAGCTGTTCAATAATTTGCTGTTTACGGAAAATTAAATCATAAACAATGGCTTGATTTTCTGAGCTTTGCATTTCCCGTAATATTTGAATACCGTAGCGCAATTCGATAATCCGCGCTTCATCTTCAGACATATACTGATCTGCTTGATGATGTTCATCATCTGTATCCTCATTATCATCAAAATCTGGCTGCGTAAAGTCTCTTGTTGTTGGTTCATTCGTCACAATGGGTAACATCAAGGTCGCAACTAACAAGCTCATAATCACCACAACCGCAGCAACAAAAATAAGTAAATCACGCTGTGGAAACTTAGCACCACTTTCTACAAATGCCGGCACAGTCAGTACTGCGGCCATAGTCACAGCACCACGAACACCCGTTAAACCAGATGTCAGCGCAATTCTAAATGAAATTTTGTTATCCTTATGTTTTAAACGATACGTCAATTGTGTTAAATAAACCCACGATGTCCGTAGCATAAAGATGATAAACCAGGTCACAATACCATACAAGATAGCCGTGCCTGTGTGTATTTGTGTACTGGTAACCACACCTGCCATGGCAAAAGGAATTTCAATACCTAAAAGCACAAAAATCACACCATTTAAAATATAAGCAAAAATCTCCCATGATCGTGTCATGGCTAAACTAATTTCAGGTGAGTCAATGTCCATATGTTGATCACTTAATATCTTTGTTAAGATACCACCGGTGACTACTGCAATCACACCAGATGCATGAAAAACTTCTTCAGCCACCCAATAAATGAGGAAAGGCATTAATAATGTAATCACAGCATGGAACATGACATCATTTAGCAAGGTCGCATTCGAAAATTTATCACGTAACCAACTCACTAAACTTGCTGAAACAAGCCCAACAATAGCACCAATAATTGAGATCCAAAAGAAATTACCAATGGCTTCTCCCAAAAGAAATGTTCCAGCCACCGTTGCTTTTATTGCCGTATTAAAGCTCACTAGACCTGTTGCGTCATTAATTAAACTCTCACCTTCCACAATATGCATAACATTAGGTGGTAATTTAACACGGCGCGCAATTGCTTGCACTGCAACAGGGTCTGTGGGTGATACGACAGCAGCTAAAGCTAATGCCACACTTTTAGGCAAAGATGGTATCAATAAATGAATCAAGAAGCCGCCCACTAATGTTGTCAGTAAAACTAAAACAATGGCATTACCCAATATTGGCCCACGCAGTTCCCACAACTCTCGTTTGGGAAAGCGCACCGCATCATTAAACAATAAAGGCGCAATAAATAAGAGCATAAACCAGTGCGAGTCAACATCAATACGTAGCCCTAAGCCAAAGGTTAAAATGAGGCCCATAGCAATTTGAAAAAAACTAGCCGGAATACCTGGAATAAAATGCGCCAACCCATTTGCAATGCCGACAGCTAAAACTAAAACAAGAACTGTTTCGAGTAAGACCATCAATTGTCCCCCAATATTCTAACTTCGGTTTCCAATGTCACACCAAATTTCGATTGCACGCGTTCCTGTACAAGATGAATGAGTGCCTCATAATCATTGCCACTACCATTATTAACGTTAACCATAAATCCAGCATGTTTCTTGGAAACTTCGACACCACCGACTCGTGTGCCTTGCAAACCGGCATCCATAATTAACTTACCCGCAAAATGACCTTCTGGTCGCTTAAACACAGAACCGTTAGAGGGATAATTAAGTGGCTGTTTGTTAGCCCTTTTAAAATTAAAATCATCCATCCGTAATCGAATAGCTTGACGATCATCAGGCTGTAACATGAATTGTGCACTGATAATAATACCGCCATTTTCTTGGAAAACAGATTGTCGATATCCAAAATCTAATTGTGCACCATCGAACTCCAGGAGTTGACCATCTGGCATTAACGCTGTCACGGATTGCACCACTAAATCGCACTGTCCGCCATAGGCACCGGCATTCATGAATACTGCACCACCAACGGAACCAGGTATACCAGCTGCCCATTCTAATCCAGACAGTCCGTGCTCCATTGCAACTTCGGTAGTTATAATTAAATCTGCACCAGCGTCAGCTGTAATCATGTTACCCTCAACAGTGATGGAACGCATATCTTGTGTCAGGATTGTCAATCCACGTAAACCACCATCTCTAACAACCAGATTAGATAAGCGACCAAATATATGGATTGGTAACTGTTTCTCTGTCGCCCACTGTGCAAGTATCGCCAATTCGTGGTGTGTTTTTGGTAATGCCAAAAAATCAACCAAACCACCTGCTTGTGTATGTGCATAAGGTGCTAATATTTGATTTTCTAAAATATTGATATGTTGTATTTTCATGAGGATTAATGCCTTTATTAGTTATTATAATATTTATTTTACCAAATAATGACAGTCAAACTTATGCTAAAATGAGTTTAACGACTTATAGGAGAAAATGTATGAAGTTTATTTCTTGGAATATTGATAGTATTAACGCTGCGGTGGAACATAAAAGTAATCGCGGAGAAATGACATGGGCTGTTCTCAATGAAATCAGCGAAATAGCGCCAGATGTTTTGTCAATTCAAGAAACAAAATTAAAAGCAAGTGGTTTAACAAAGAAGCAACTGGCTACACTAAACAGTCTCTTTCCAGATTACCATATTTTTGTAAATCCAAGTACCGGTAGATCTGGATACTCTGGCACAATGATGTTATCTAAAGTAGCCCCACTAAACATTGATATGCCAAAAATTGACGCACCAGGTGAAATGGACTTAGAAGGTCGAATTATTACTTTAGAATTTCCAGAATTTTATGTGTCGACAGTCTATACACCTAATTCGGGCAGCCAACTTGCCCGCCTGAACGACCGAGGCGCATGGGATGATGCTTATCGTCATTATATTCAATCATTAGATCAACAAAAACCTGTTATTTTTAGTGGTGATTTTAATGTTGCACATCAAGAAATTGATTTAAAGAATCCAAAGTCCAATCGTCATTCAGCTGGTTTTACACCAGAGGAACGTGAAAAATTCACAAATCTTTTAGACAGTGGCTTCACCGACACATTCCGTTATTTTGAGCCAACCCTCACAGGCGCTTATACTTGGTGGGCGCAAATTAGTAAAACAAGTAAAATTAACAATTCTGGTTGGCGCATAGATTACTATCTTACAAGTGAACGCCTTAATGAAAGATTGAAAGCGCATCACATATTAGATACTGGCGCACGTCAAGATCATGCACCGATTATGTTAGAAATCGACTAATATCACTAAAAAAGGTAGCAGTTAATAACTGCTACCTTTTTAGTGTTTTGATTATCGATACTTAACAAAAGGACGTAGTGCCTCTGCACCAAAATGCTGCGCCTCATAGATTAATATATTAGCAGCAGCGGCGGCATCATCTAAGGCATTATGATGGTGCACTAATGAAATACCTAAATTTTCAGCTACTGTGTTGAGCTTATGATTATTAAAGCTTGGGAAAAATTGGCGGCTTGTCCGTACTGTATCCAATAACATATAATGTGGTTCTTCTAAACCATAATAATTTAATGTGCCTTTCAATACACCATTATCAAATGGCGCATTGTGTGCCACAACTAATTTATCTTCTGTAAAAAGCGGTTGAATCACTGGCCACAATTCAGAGAACTTGGGGGCATCTAATACATCGTGTTCCTCAATACCATGAATAGCAACATTACGACGACTAAAGTAGGTTTCAGGACGAATCAAAGAATAAAATTCATCGACAATCTTATCATCCCTGACAATAGCCAGTGCAATTGATACCGCCGAATGGCGCTCATGATTTGCAGTTTCAAAATCCATCGCAATAAAGTTCATAATTTCAACTCCATTCTTTGCAAGATAACTTGCTGACCATCTGGCATGACAAAAGACTGCTGTCTGCCGGCCTTATTGAAATGCAGTTTTTCATAGATATGAATAGCAGCAGCATTATCAATTTGGACATCTAGCCAAATATAATGTACGTCATTTTCTCTAGCCCAATCTAAAAGTGATCCAACCATCAACTGTCCAAGCCCTAAGCCACTGTACTCATGAAGCACTGCTATACCTAATTCGCCATTTTCAATAGAGCCCATACCAACAGGTTGTGACTGCGTCCCTTGTTCAGCCATCATTAATAAAGTCACAGCAGGTCCGTCATCTACTAATTGTGCTTCATTTTCACCATCTCTTACGCCGGCAACATAAAAAGTATTTGATTCCGTCATTAATTTCGCAATAAGTTTCTGCCATTGTGGTGCCAAGGCTAATGTTGCTTGCTCAATATAAAATTCTATTGGTTGTGTTTCATCGAATATCATAGTTTTTCTTCAATGGCTTGATAATGCCCTTGTCCGTTGATACTGATTGTTCGCGTATGTTCATCAGAGCGTTTAAATACTAGTTCAACTCTGTCATTTGGTAATAAATCACGCATAAATTGAGGCCATTCAATAATCGTTAAACCGTCTGTACCGATATAATCTTCGAATCCTTGATCTGCTGCACCCGTCATTTCAAGACGATAAGCATCAAAATGATAAATTGGAAAATCTGTACCCTGGTAAGTATTTAAAATATTAAAAGTCGGGCTCTTAACACGAGATGCAACACCTAATTCTCGTGCCATACCTTGCGTAAATGTCGTTTTACCAGCACCTAAATCACCTGTTAAGGTCAAAATCATACCCGGCTGTGTATAACTAGCGATTTGTGAGGCTAATGTTTGTGTGTCCTTTGGACTATTTGTTACGAATTCTCTCATATCATTATTATACCGTGATTTGCTATAATTAGGGAAACTAGAAAATGTTTTTGGAGGAAAATGATGCGACCATTACAAGCCAAAATCATCGCAGATTTGCATGTGCAACCCACAATAAATCCCGAGGCTGAAATTCAACGTTCTGTTGAATTTTTGAAACAATATTTAATCAATAATCCGCAATACAATAGCTTAGTTATTGCAATTTCAGGTGGACAAGATTCCACACTCGCTGGTAAAATCGGCCAACTAGCCATTAATGAATTACGTGCAAGCCAATTCAACATGCCCTATCAATTCATCGCCATTCGTCAACCTTATGGTGAGCAACAAGACGAAGAAGATGCACAAGCTGCGCTGGACTTTATTCAACCAGATAAGGTTATAACAACAAATATTCAAGCAGCAACTGATGCCATGACACGTGATTTACGGTCAGCCGGCCTAGTTGTGGATGATTTGAGTCGTGGTTCAATCAAGCCCAAAATGCGAATGATTGCCCAGTACGCCGTGGCTAGAGAACATAACGGTGTCGTTATCGGTACGGATCATGCGGCTGAAGCTTTTGCTGGTTTCTTCACCAAATACGGTGATGGCGGTACAGATATTAATCCATTATGGCGTTTAAACAAGCGTCAAGGTCGTGATATGCTTATCGCCCTAAATGCGCCCAGTTCACTATATGAAAAAGTACCAAGTGCTGATTTAGAAGATGACCGACCACAATTGCCAGATGAAGTTGCTCTAGGTGTCACATACGAAAATATTGATAACTATTTAGAGGGTAAGTCAATCCCAACAAGTGATGCAGAAAAAATTGAACAGCTCTATTTGACAAGTCAACATAAGCGACATCAACCTGTCACAATTTACGACACTTGGTTCTACAATAAATAAAAGAAGCCCCATTGAGGGCTTCTTTTATTTATTATACTAAAGCTTGCGTAGCTGTAATAATTGCTACTTTATAAATATCTTCTTCGTTCGCACCACGGCTCAAGTCAGATACTGGCTTAGCTAAGCCTTGCAAAATTGGCCCAATGGCTTCAAAACCACCCAATCTCTGGGCAATCTTGTAACCAATATTTCCAGCTTCCAAACTTGGGAAAACAAAAACATTAGCTTGCCCAGCTACTTGAGAATCTGGTGCTTTAGATTTAGCAACATTTTCAACAAAAGCAGCATCGAACTGTAACTCCCCATCGATTTTATCAGCTAAATCTGGTGCTAAATCTTTAGCCAATTGTGTTGCTTGCGCAACCTTATCAACTGTAGGATGTTGTGCTGAACCTTTGGTTGAAAAACTAAGCATTGCCACCTTAGGATCAATATCAAATACCTGTGCTGTTTTGGCAGATTGAACAGCAATTTCAGCCATTGTTTGTGCATCAATATCAATATTAATTGCTGCATCTGCAAACACATAACGTTCATCACCCTTTTGCATGATGAATGCACCAGAAATTCGTGATGAACCAGGTGCTGTTTTAATAATTTGCAGTGCTGGACGAACTGTATCACCAGTGGGATGTGTTGCACCAGATACCATACCATCTGCTATCCCCATATAAACCAACATGGTGCCAAAATAATTAACATTCTTCAGCCATTTAGCTGCTGTTGCACTATCTGTTTTGCCTTTACGACGTTGTACTAAAGCAGCATTCAAAGCTTCTAATTTACTTTCAGGATATGTCAAAGGATCAATAACTTTAACTTGGCTTAAGTCAAAATGATGTTCTGCGGCAGTTTGATCAATTGCCACTTCATTGCCTAGTAAAATAACATTAACTAATCCCTCATCCGCTAAACGCACCGCTGCACCTTGGATACGTGAATCTTCTCCTTCGGGGAAAACAATGGTTTTGTGTTGATCAGATATTTTAGACTTTAATTGTTCAAATATATTCATTAGTTGCTCCTTATGATGGGTTTACAGATCAAAATAGGTAATGACATACCTCATACTCTCATTATATCGTATAGTTTGACCCAGGTATATATAAGCACCTTAATTTGTGATTTTAATCACTTATTTTAACCAATCAATGGGTTCTCGGCCATTTTTCTCCAAGAAATGATTCGCTTTTGAGAAAGGTTCACTACCAAAAAAACCACGATAAGCAGATAATGGGCTAGGATGTGCACTTTTTAAAATCAAATGTTTTTGACTATCAATCAATTTACTCTTAGATTGTGCATATTTCCCCCATAGAATAAAGACCTTTGGCGCATCATCATCACTTGCAATTTGAATTAAACAGTCTGTTAATGGTTCCCAGATCTGATTAGCATGTGCATTAGCATGATGTTCTGGGACTGTTAAAACACTATTTAGCAATAACACACCTTGTTGCGCCCAGCTCACTAAATCATGTGATTGACGCTGACCAATATCTGTTGACAATTCCTTTAAAATATTTTTCAAAGATGGTGGTGCTGGTACATCATCTGGTACGGAAAAGCTTAATCCCTGCGCTTGCCTTTCTTCATGATAAGGGTCTTGGCCCATAATGACAACTTTGGTCTTGTTTAGTGGTGTAACCTCTAAAGCCGAAAATATTTTATTTTGTGGTGGATAGATTGTTTGCCCGGTCGCATAAGTTGATGCAATAAATGCTGCAACGCTTTTTAAGTATTCTGGTGTTAATTTTTCTTTAATTGGGTGTGCCCAAGTGGTATGTGATAACAAAGTTTTCTCCTCTTCATGTTAAAATGATGATGAAAGGTAGCAAATACTATGAGTACTTTCTATTTACGACAACGACATCAATTAGATAACGGTGTAAATATGGTCTTTGATGATGCGTTTCATGCGGTTTATTTGGTTGCGGGACGTTCCGGAAAAAAGCACGATGAAATTTCAGTTTATGATATGTCAGGTAATGTCTTAGTCCGTATAGAACAAACGTCTTTTGGTATTTTACCAAGATTCAATCTTCGATACCATGGCCAAGTGATTGGCTCTATTAGCCTTACTTTTGGTCATCTTGGCGACTTCGTTTTTATTCGTAAACTTAATTGGTTAATTTCTGGTAATTTCATTGCTAACCGTTATATTATAACGCATAATACAAAAAAACTTCTCAGTGTAAAGCCTTCCCATCAACCAGACGGCATTTATAACAAACTTAATGTTACATATGACACCCAAGCACCTTTGCATATTGCAATTGTTGCATTATTAGATATTTGGGGCATTCGGTCATCTCTACTGCGTCACTTTAAGTGGTTACCAGGTCAAAAGGGTATCTATAATATTACAATGAGCCGTAAGTGTTAACTATCTATAACTAAAAGTAAGTGGAATTTCTATTTAATGTTATACTGATAATAGTAATTAACGATGATATTCAATTGGAGGTTCTAATGTCACTTAACGATACTTACACACTGAGCAACGGGGTTAAAATACCTGTCATTGGTTTTGGTACTTGGCAAGCACCGGATGGCGATGTCGCTTATCAATCAGTTCGTAGCGCCCTTGATAATGGCTATCGTCATATTGATACAGCAGCTATTTATGGTAACGAAGTGTCCGTTGGTCGTGCTATTGCCGATTCGGGTATTGCGCGTCATGAATTATTTATCACTACTAAGCTGTGGAATGATGCGCACGATTACGATAGTGCACGGCAAGCCTTTCAGACTTCACTTGACCGTCTAGGCTTGGATTATGTTGATTTATACCTTATTCATTGGCCTAATCCCAAGCATTTACGTCAAAATAATCAATGGGAAATCGGTAACGCTGAAGCATGGCGTGCGATGGAAGATATTTATCAAGCTGGTAAAGCCCGTGCGATCGGCGTTTCAAATTTTCAAATAAGTGATTTAAAATCTTTAGAAAAGCATCAAAGTATTGCACCGATGGTTAACCAAAACTTCTTAAATCCATCCGATCAACAAAGTGAATTGGTTCAATATAATCAACAGCATAACATCCTAAATGAAGCTTATTCCCCACTGGGTACCGGTAAATTATTGTCAAACCCAGTTATTGAAAATATTTCCCAAAAATATAACAAATCAGTTGCCCAAATTTTAATTCGATGGTCACTTGATAAAGGATTTTTACCCTTACCAAAATCAACACATGCTGACTACATCAAAGCTAATACTGACGTTTTTGATTTCAGTCTATCTGCTGATGATATCCAACAGTTGGATAATTTATCTGGCAGTGCAGGATTACATTTAGATGCTAGCCAGGCTGACTTTTAAAAATACCTCTAACTATAAAAAACTACACCAATGTTTGGTATAGTTTTTTTATATTAGAGGTATTATTTACGAAGTGCTTAATTCTGTTTTTTATTTTTTATAGAATGCCGTGTTCCATAAAAAATATATACAAGTACACCTATCAAAAACCAAAATCCGGCTAAAATTTTAGCATCAATGTTTAACTGAAAGAACAAAAATAATGAAGAAATTCCAGCTATGACAGGTAATACTGGATATAGCGGCATCTTAAATCCAGAATGATCGATATCATCACGACGCCGTAAAACTATAACCCCAAACGATATCATGGTAAAGGCAATAAGTGTTCCAGCAGAAACTAAATTAGTCAGCAAAGTTATTGGGAATATGGCACCCAAAATAATACTAATAATTGCTAATACGCTTAAAGCAATAGACGGTGTTCCTGATTTATTAGTGCGTCCCATTGCTATTGGCAATAATCCATCTCTCCCTAAAGCATACATTAACCTCGATCCACCTAAAGATACGCCAATCAAC
Organism: Leuconostoc fallax; assembly: GCF_004354645.1. Classification (NCBI taxonomy): domain Bacteria; kingdom Bacillati; phylum Bacillota; class Bacilli; order Lactobacillales; family Lactobacillaceae; genus Leuconostoc; species Leuconostoc fallax. The sequence goes on from NZ_PUFI01000015.1 coordinate 242,521, forward strand.
ATAGAAAAAATACCAACAAGAGCTACAAGTGATAAAATATTAGCCACAAATAGGTGCCCCGATTGACGTAAAGCCCAAGCAGCTGGATCAGTAATATTAGTGTACTTAGTATATTTAAACATTCCAACCATAACCAATGATGCTCCAATAAAAAGCATAGTAGCTAACCCGAGAGTAGCAAAAATAGCTCTAGGTACTGTTCTTTGGGCATTACGAGCTTCCGCCGCATTAGACGTCATCATATCAAAACCTATGTATGCAAAAAATATTTGTGAGGCACCAGCTATAATTCCAGACCAACCGAAGCGTGTACCTCCTTCATTTTCAGGAATAAAAGGATGATAATTATGGATATTTATTGCTGTTAGTCCAACTGCAATAAATAAAATAATTACTGCAATTTTACCAACAACAAGCCAATTTTCTACTCGAGCAGTATCTCTAATACCACGCGATAACAAGAACCATACTATGAGTATGGCAATAACAGCAAATAAATCAAAAAACATACCTGCCTTGGGATTAAATGTGCCAGATATAGCTTTTGGTATACTAATGCCAAAAGTAGATAAAAATCCTCTAATATATGCTGACCAGGCTGAAGCTGAATAAGCCAACGCAATTAAATATTCCGCAAGTAGTGCCCATCCTGCAACCCATCCCCAAAATTCACCGTAAATAATATTTGACCAAGTATATGCAGACCCTGCAAAAGGCAACGCCGATGAAAATTCGGCATAAGCTAATGCTGATAGTCCAGCGACAACGGCCGCTATAATAAACGAAATAGCCACAGCCGGTCCTGCATAGTTAGCAGCAACCACCCCAGGTATTATAAAAATAGCAGCTCCAACAACAGTACCTATACCTATTGCTGTTAATTCCTTAGTGCCTAAAGCATTTCCATCTAGACGTTGATCTAAGCGCGTATATTCCTTAAGCGATGCCTTTCGGCTAAATTTTCTAAAAAAAGATATCTTTCCACTCATTACTACATATCCCCAAAACTATTTATTAATTATTGCCAAGCTTATTTAAAGTGCTATTAAATCATTTCCAAATGCAGCTGTTGCGGTTTTGCCCAACCCATTTTACGCATAATTCGATAGCCAACAAAAGATACAATCACCGGCACACCAACACCAATGCCCATATAAGCAGCAAAGGCAACTGGGTTTGAACCAGCTAATGCTAATGGTACGATAAATGAATTAAAACCAATGCCTGCCATTGAAAAAGGTGCTGTGACATGGAAAACCATTGTCGCAATTGGTGCGGCAATTGCAGCACCAATCATTGGCGGTATGATCAAAGCTGGATTTTGTGTTAAATTAGGAAATTGAATTTTTGGTGTCACAATGCCTTGCGCAATCGTGGCACCAATTTTATTTTCTTGAAATGACATTGCAGGAAAGCCAACAAACACAGCTGTTGTCCCAATTAATATGGCACCAGCAGCTTCAGCTGAAGTGACACCGGTCGCACCAATTGCTACAGCCAACGCTGCCGCTGAGGCTGGTGTCATTGTCATTGCACCAAATGCCATCGCCACAACTGCTGTACCAACAATGGGATTTACAGCGACACTAGCAGCAATAAACTGCCCCACTGCTACCAAGAACGGTGTTGTAATCATTGCCAAGTAGTAACCTGACACAGTGCCAATAATAGTCGTCGCAGCTGGAACAATCACCATGTCCAAAGGCGTCTTACCGCTTAACCATTTACCAAATAGAACAGCAATCAATCCAGCAATCACCGCTGAAATAGGTTGCCCTGTTGTCATCACAGCTGATCCAGCAATTTGCGAACTGGCATATCCTGTAGCCGTAATGCCTTGAACAGTTTTATCAGTAAAGAACACAGCATTAGCGCCGACAGTAGAGGCAGCCATAGCAGCAAACATGACCATTGTATTGGTTTTCATTTGTGAAGCAATAGCAGCACCAAACGCTGCAGGTAACATGACTTTTGTAATCGCACCCATTTGTGCCATTGGTGCCCAATCAATAAAACCAGCAATAGTCTGTAGCAACAGCCCCATACCTAATGTTACCAAAATAGCATTAGATACCGCTGCGCTGACGTTATAGATTGTCTCTTTTACAGTGCCGGCATGTCTATTCTTTTTGCCAATCATCTGTTGTACATTTTCTCTTTGTTGTGAAGCTGAATTCTGGGCCATACTCATTCTCCGTTTCCTCTTTCAAAGCAATTCGTCCAACAAGCATATCGTGTATACATAAAAAACGTCCCACGATTGCTCGTTAGGACGTTTGTCAATAATACATTTCCCTAACCAGCTACTAAACTAACTTGGTGTCTAGTAGCTGGTATAACGCAAATAACAACCAACTAGACTCTAGATGAGTAAGAGGTTGAGGAGAAGTGTTTGATTCAAGCGAACATATTGGTTTGTCATGATTCATTTCTCCTATCTATTTTTATTATGCGTATAACTATATCTTGATTATAATAAAATGTCAACTTATTTTTAATATTTCTCATAATTTTATTACCGAAAATTTTAACCATTATCCTAATAATGTTATAATAGACCGACACGGAGGATTACATGATAAAACGTCTTTTTACATACATTGGTATTATTGTCACAATTATTGTTGTCTTATTAATTAGTATTCCAGTTATTTTAGCCCTACTGGGAGTTGCTGTACCTGTTATCTTGTCACTGATTGCAATTGCCGCGCTTTTTGTACTTATACTCGTTGCCATTATTGGCATTACTGCCTTAATTTTATTCTGGCGAATGCGGCATATGATGAAACAAAATCAATCATTTGACTTTAATCACAACGATCAGCATTATTCTTTTTATTTTAATGATCAGACATCCTATTCAAAACATCGTAAAGATGTAACCCAGGAATCAGAAGATGATTGATTATCCAGACTATCTTAAAAGTTTAGAATTGCTCCAACGCTACTATCAGCAGCAGCCTAAAATAATAAAAAAAGTGACATGTATCTTGTCAACGTTACAACAACTAGCCCAGCGGCAATTACCATCCACTGATATGCCATACATACCGCTTACAGCACAAAATTATTGGACGGCATTGAATCACGACCCCCAACATATTACCCTTCTAGATAATACGTTAAATGATTTTAGACAAGTGTTAATCGAGCAATTCGGTATATGGCATTTACCAAATCAACAGTGGATTAATGATTTACATCATTTTATTTCTGGCCGAACATCACTAGAAATCATGGCTGGAAATGGTGTTATTAGTGCTCAATTATCGCAATTGGGTGATGATATACTGGCAACTGACAATCTCAATTGGCACGGTCAAGATAATGAAACCCCTACTCCTTGGTTGCCTGTAGTGCATCAGGACGCGCTGCACACAGTGCAACAAAAAGCACATCTTATTGATGTAATCATCTTAAGTTGGGCACCAGATACTAGTTATACTGATTTAGACATACTGCGTTGGCTCAGGTCTACTCATTGGCCTGGTGATTTTATTATCATTGGCGAAAAAAATGGTAGTACCAATTCATCAGCTTTTTGGCAAGCTGCCACATTAACACAACCGCAACGCCTTAATCAGCATCATCAACCTTTTGACTATTTTCAAGATCAGGTATGGTTGGTCAAATAAAAAAGAAGCCTAACCATGGCTTCTTTTATTTTCAGCTAATGTCACTGTACTCTCTAATAGCGTTGCAATTGTCATGGGCCCAACGCCACCTGGAACTGGTGTAATATAACTCGCTACTGCTTCAGCACTTTCAAAATCAACGTCACCAGTTGCCTTCTGATTGACAACATTCATACCAACATCAATGACAACAGCACCAGGCTTTAGATCTGCACCACTAATGAAATTAGGGATACCAACACCAACCGTCACAATATCAGCTTGCTTGAGATATTCTTTTAGTTGTGCTGCTGGTGTATAACGATGGGCCAATGTCACAGTTGCATCAGCATTAGTTAATAAGGCTGCCATTGGTCGACCAAAAAGTTGGGAACGCCCGATTACCAATGCCTGCTTACCAAAAGTTTCAATATCATATTCACGCAATAAGGACATGACACCTTGTGGTGTAGCTGCCACTGTGTATTCTTCTGGTGAATCAGCAAAGAGCATACCTTGATTTGTTGCGCCTAAACCATCGGCATCTTTACTAGGTAATACAGCAGAAAAAATATGACGCTCGTTAACATTTTCAGGTAACGGACTTTGAATCAAGATGCCAGTTATATGATCATCTTCATTCAAACGTTCAACAATTTTTAAAACGTCAGCCGTAGTCGCATGTGCATCTACTGGAATATCTTGTGTTTGAATGCCTACTTTTTCAGCTGCGCGTGCTTTCATACCCACATAGAGTTCACTACCCTTATTATCAGGATCATACACTACTGCTAAGGTCAATGGGTCTGTCAATGCTTCTACACGTTGCAGTGTTTTTGCATGGATTTGTTTTGCTAACTTTTTACCGTCTAAAATTATTGCCATAATATCTCCCTGTGGTTCGTCCTAATGTTATACTATATCAAGTTATTATAATGGAGATTTAGCTATGATACAAAAAAATCGTTTGTCGTGGGATCAATATTTTATCGCACAAGCAGCAATTTTATCGACACGATCAACTTGTAACCGTTTACACGTCGGCGCTATTATTGTCAAAAATCATCGTATTATCGCCAGCGGATATAATGGTTCAATCGCCGGAACCCCTCATTGTACAGAAGTCGGTGATTTGATTGTTGATGGACACTGTGTGCGTGCCGTACATGCTGAGCAAAACGCTTTAATGCAGGCTGCCCAAATGGGTATTAGCGTGGATGGTGCTGAATTATATGTGACAGATATGCCGTGTTTACAATGTACAAAATTATTATTGCAAGCTGGTATTCAAACAATAAAGTTTATGCGCGATTATCATAATGATACATTTGCCAACGAACTATTAACACAAAAAAATGTTAAATTATTACAAATCCCCTTCAAACCAGCAACAGCTCAACAAATTAATTTAGAGCAGTTTATTGTAGATTAAGTATACGTTATAATCATTTTAAAAATTATGTAAGGATGCAATGTATGTCACAAAACGAACAGCAATATTTGGATTTAGCCAAAACTATTTTAGAAACTGGTACACACAAGTCAGATCGTACAGGTACTGGTACTCGCTCTTTATTCGGCGCTCAGATGCGTTTTAATCTTCAAGAAGGATTTCCTATACTTACGACCAAGAAAGTGTTCTTTGGCCTCATTAAAAGTGAATTATTATGGTTTTTGCGTGGTGACAATAATATCCGTTTCCTTTTGCAAAACAACAATCATATCTGGGACGAATGGGCATTTAAGAATTGGGTAACTTCTTCTGAATATACTGGTCCAGATATGACAGATTTTGGCCTTCGTGCACAAAGTGATCCAGAATTTAATCAAATTTATCAAGAGCAAAAAAGTCTCTTTGTAGATAAAATTTTGAATGATGATGATTTTATGGAAAAATTTGGTTATATTGGTGAAGTTTACGGCAAACTTTGGCGCGACTGGGAAAATCAAGACCCAATGGATCAAAACGCAACCCTTCATACTGATCAAATTCAAAATCTAATTGATGGGATTAAAACAACACCTGACTCACGCCGACTTATCGTTAGCGCATGGAATGCTGGTTCAACACCAAATGCACCATTGCCATCATGCCATGTACTCAGCCAGTTTTATGTTGCTGATGGTAAATTAAGTGCACAACTTTATCAACGATCAGCTGATATTTTCTTGGGTGTCCCTTTTAACATTGCAAGTTATTCATTACTCATTCATATGATTGCTGCACAAACTGGCTATGCTGTTGGTGACTTTGTACACACATTAGGTGATGCCCACATTTATAACAATCATGTGGCACAAATCGAAACACAACTTTCTCGACCAATGCATCCCCTACCAAAGTTATGGCTTAACCCTGAAGTTAAATCGATCTTTGATTACACAATGGATGATATTAAATTAATTGATTATACAAGTGAACCAGCAATTAAAGCACCTGTGGCTGTTTAAGTGGTACACAAAAAGAACTTGGTCTACGACCAAGTTCTTTTTTATTCTACAGCAATTAGGAAAGGATAAAGCGGTTGTCCACCATCATGAACTTCGACCTCTATATCTTCATCAATACTCTGGATAAATTCAGCTAACTTCTTAGCATCACGTGCTTTAGCTTGTTCACCAAAAATAATTGTTACAATCTCAGATTCATCATCTAACATTGATTTTACGGTATTTTCAGCCGTTGTGAACAACTTATTACTGTTTACAACAATCTCACCATCAACAATGCCGAGATAGTCACCATTAGCAATCTTTTGACCATTTAATGTTGTATCTCTCACTGCATGTGTGATTTGACCAGACTTAACATCACCAATCATATCCAACATATTTTCAGCATTATCTGATAAGTCAGCATTGGGATTATAGCCTAACATTGCTGTTAGCCCTTGTTGTATTGTTCTTGTTTTAACAACGACTACTGGTGTTTCAGAAATTTCTTTTGCCTGCTCGGCAGCCATAAAGATATTACTGTTATTTGGTACGATAATCGCTTTTTTAGCACCACTTTTTTCAATTGCAGTAACGATATCTGCAGTAGATGGATTCATTGTTTGTCCACCTGAAATCACAGTATGCACACCTAAGCTTTTAAATAACGCTGCAACACCATCTCCAGCTGCAATCGTGATCACTGCTGTGTCAGAAACTGGTGCAGTCATCTGTAACCGTGACTTTTTAGCTTCCTCTGCGCGTTGTGCATCAATTACTGCTTGTTGTTGATCACGCATATTATCAACCTTAACTTTTACCAACGAGCCATAATGCGTTCCCCAAGATAATACTTCCCCAGGGTTCTCTGTGTGGACGTGTACTTTAACAATCTCATCATCATTAATCACAAGTAATGAATCACCTAACTGTGCTAAATGTTGATAAAATGTATCATAATCAAAATCATGATCAAAGGTTGTACCTTGTCCGATCTGTACCATAATTTCTGTACAGTACCCATACTCGATATCATCAGGACTTAAATTAGCATCTGCTTGCGCACCAGCATGTAACTTTTTAACCATTTGGTCAAGTTCCGCATTATCCGGTGCCTGTATCGCTTCTTCATCAAAATTATCACTTAATACTTGATAGAAAGCTTGCAAAACAAACATGAGTCCTTGTCCACCAGAATCAACAACCCCAACTTCTTTTAAAACAGGTAGTAAATCTGGTGTTTTATTCAAGGCGATCTGTGCCGCTTGCGTCACGTCAGCCATTAGGGCCACAACATTATCTGTTTCTTTAGCTGATTGGTTGGCTTGTGCTGCCGCTTCGCGTATAACAGTTAAAATCGTACCCTCAGTTGGCTTCATTACTGACTTGTAAGCCGTCTGTGCACCAGACATCAGTGCATCCGCTAAATCACGTGCGGAAAGTGTTTGTTTGCCTTCGACACTATTAGCAAAGCCACGAAAAATCTGAGATAAAATAACCCCTGAGTTACCACGTGCACCCATTAACAAACCTTTTGCTGTCGCTTTAGCTAAAGCACTAATGTCGGTTTCTAATACGTCACGCTCATACTGCGCACCACTTGCCATTGATAAACTCATATTGGTACCAGTATCACCATCAGGAACTGGAAATACATTTAACTTGTTAATTTTTTCTGCATTAGCAGCTAACGTGGCTGCCGCTGCGTTAATCATTTTACCAAATTCAACATTGGTAATTTCTGTCAACATTTCGACTGTCATGGATTCTCCTAGTCACTCACACGCACACCCTGAACAACAACATTAACTTCAGTGGCGCGAATACCCAAGAGTGCGTCTAGATTATACTTTACTTTATTTTGAACTGATTTTGATACTTCTGACAACTTTGTGCCATACTCAACAACAATATAAACTTCAACATTAATACCGTTATCGTCTTGATGCACTAACACACCCTTAGCATAATTTTCACGATTGAGAATTTGATTCATCCCATCTCGAAAAGTTGCTTTAGATGCCATACCGACAACACCAGGATTTGCAATAGCAGCACCACCAACGATAGTTGCAATTACATCATTTTCAATATCAATATCGCCATTTTTAACTTTAATTTTAATTGTCATTATTCAACTTGTGCAAGAAAACGAACGCACTTTCCTCCTATTAAAAGGTTCAACTTGGTATTAGTTTAACATAATGTTATGTATAAATAAAAAATATACATTCATCACATTACAATTTTCACAAGCATAAAAAAAACCACCGTGTGGTGGTCTTTTTAAACACGTTCAATAGAACCGTTTTTTAGTCCGGCCTTCAAAGTACGCGCCGTCAAGTAAACCTTCTTTGGTGCGCCACCATTGATCTTAACCGTCACTTTTTGCAAGTTTGGCTTCCAGCTACGACGACTTGAGTTCAACGCGTGTGAACGTTGGTTACCAAAACGTGTACGTGCACCTGTAATAGCATCTTTTGCCATGTTCGACCCTCCTTCTCGAGCCAGTTATTTTAAATTAAAAGCTCTTTCTACAACAATATTAAATTTTACCAGAAATTAACACAATTAACAAGCTAATCTGTATACTTCTCTAAAATATTAGCCAACTGTTCTTTATTATGGAAACCAGTCAATCGTTCTACCACTTCACCATCTTTTTTAATGAGTAAGGTTGGAATGGCACGAACACTAAATGAAGCTGGTGTAGCGGGATTAGCATCCACATCCATTTTAACGAACTTAACATTATCCATCTCACCTGATAGTGCATCCAATACAGGAGATTGCATACGGCATGGGCCACACCAAGTTGCCCAAAAATCAGTAATTGTTACACCTGTATTTGTTTCCTGTTCAAAATTACTGTCTTCAACTACTTTTACTGTCATAAGTAACCTTCTTTCTAGATTGCGTCAATTGCATTTAAACATCACATGTTTGGACTGTCATAATGATACCTTGTTTGAGTGAAAAATGCACTTGCTCACCGATAAATTCATTGGAGGACCACATTTTAGGCATCAGTTGTGTTGTATTTAAATCAAGCGTATATTTTGCATCTTTAATATGAAAATCATTAATATTAGCTAACGCCATAAAACCCAAATACCGTGTTTTATCATTCTTGATGAGTACATGCTCGCCCGGGCCAAAATAATTCACAGCATTACATTTATCGATAAAAGTAACTTTTTCTCGAATCACGGTAAATTTTTCATCACCCATTTGCCATAAATTACTCAATAAATGATCTAGTCTACCGCCAGTGGCACCAAATACCTTAATATGAGTAGGCTGCATATCTCGAGCATACATCAAGGCTAATTCTGTATCTGTCTCATCTTTTTCAGCTTTTACATGAATCACTTGCGTATCAACAAAATGCTGCTGTAACTCTTGATATTCAGATAGCGTTAAAGAGTCAAAATCACCAACTGCCATCTTCATGTGTACCTGATGCTGATACAAATACCATGTCCCACGATCTGCACCAATCCATTGACCTGGTTCCTCAAAAATATTGTCTGGCCACAATTCTGTTGGCCCACCAGCTAATATATTAATCTGCATCTTTCGTTAATGCTTTCAACAACTTAATCTTAGCGGCTGGATCAACTTTATCATAAACGTATGAACCAGCTACAAAAACATTGGCCCCCGCTTCGTATGCTGCAGCGATTGTTTTGTCGTTAACACCACCATCAATTTCAATGTCAAAGTTCAATTCTTTTTCTTCTTTAAATGTCTTTAGCTGTTCAATCTTTTCAAGTGTTTCTGGTAAGAACTTTTGTCCACCAAATCCTGGGTTAACGGTCATAACTAGTACCTGATCCACCATGTGCAAAACAGATTCAATAGCTGAAACTGGTGTTCCCGGATTAATCACAACTTCTGCTTTTACACCTTTTTGCTTAATCATTTGCAAAGCACGGTGAATATGTGGTGTTGCTTCAACATGAACACCAATAATATCAGATCCAGCATCCGCAAATGCATCAACAAATCGCTCTGGATTTTGGACCATCAAATGAACATCCAATACCAAGTCAGTTTCTGGACGTAATTGTTTAACCCAGTTTGGGCCATATGAAATAGCAGGTACAAATTGACCATCCATCACATCAATATGCAAGTATTCTGCGCCAGCCGCTTCAACGAGCTTCACATCGCGCTCTAAATTTGTATAATCTGCACTTAAAATTGAAGGTGAAATAATTCCTGACATTGTTGTCTCCTTTAGCATAACGACTTATTCATGCTTCTGTCTAAATGATACGCTATTTTTGTTTTTTGTATTTTGGCTTCTGTGATTTAATTAAGTCATAAAAGCTCTTATAGTTATTGTACCGCGATTGTACAATTGTGCCAATTTCTACGGCTGATTTCACGGCACAATGAGGCTCATTTAAATGTAAACATCCCCTAAACTGACAATTTTGTCGCACCGCTACAAATTCAGGAAAATAATCATCTAGCTCATCAACTGAAAAATCAAAGACTTCATAAGAAGAAAAACCGGGTGTATCACCAATGAGTGCCGATTCAACCGGGATCAACTTTACTTTTCGCGTTGTGTGTTTTCCACGACTTAATGCTTTTGAAACTTCACCCGTTTCCAATCCTAATTCAGGTGATAAATGATTTAATAAAGTTGATTTACCAGCGCCAGTTTGTCCCATAAAAACAGCCACTTTATGCTGTAATTGTTCTTTTAATTGATTAAAAGCGACATCCTGTTGATGTGGTGCTGGCAATATAACCTCATAACCAATATTTTGATAATTTTGCTGGATTAATTTGAAATCTTCATACTCATCATTTGTGAGTAAATCAGTTTTTGTAAAATAAATGAGTGGTACAATTTGTGCCGCTTCTAAAGCAACAAGTTGTCGATCTAATAAATTATTTGCAAAATTGGGTTCTTTAGCAGCAGTAATAATAACCGCCAAATCAATATTTGCAACTGGTGGCCGCACCAAAGCATTATGGCGAGGATGAATTTTCCAAATGAGTCCCTCATCATTTTGACTTTCGTAATCGACAAAATCACCAACCAAAGGTTTTTGCTTTGATTTGCGAAATTCGCCGCGTGCGCGCGTTCTTTCTATTTGTCCTGATTCATTTTGAATATCATAGAAACCACTTAGTGATTGAATAATTCGGCCTGTTTTCATCATATCAAGCTCATTTTGTCCTTCCATGTCATGCTTTATATTTTATCATGAATTACTTTATAAAAAGAAAAGACAGCATATACGCTGTCTTTTAATTTGATGAATCATCGTTATCATTTGATGCGCTATCGGAACTATCTTCGTCCGATGACGATGATGACGAACCACTGCTACTTGAAGATGACGATTTTGATGAGGAACTTGAAGAAGATGCTGTTCCCAATGAAATCGTTACCATCAAAGTATCATTAACAGTAATCGTTGACCCACCACGAATCGATTGAGAAATGACTTTCCCTTTACCGATTTTATTATCATTAACTTCATTAAAATTCACAATAATATTATTGCCAGTCGCCCATGATTCAACATCTGCTCTTGTAGATGAATCGGTAAAATCAGGTACTTGTATTTTAGCTGGGCCCGTTGATACTGTAAAATCAACCGTCGTCTCAGTTGGATCTACTTTATCATCTGCATTCAAAGACTGATTGATAATTTTATTATCGTCTACATCATTAGAAGCAATTTCTTTTTTATTAACACTATATCCCTGAGCACGTAATTGTGTTGATATTGTATCATAATCCGAGCCAACATAATCACCAAAACGCACTTTTTGTCTACCTGTTGAAATAATTAAATTAACTGTATCATCCTTATAAGCACGTGCACCACGTTTGGGGTCAGAACTAATCACATGCCCCTTTGTAATGCTCTTAGACGTTGTCCGTGTAACAGTCCCCACATTTAGACCCAGCGTTTTTATTTTACGCTCTGCATCTGCCTGCGAGTCATTAACCACATTAGGCACATTAACACGATTAGAAGCATTAACCATATAAACTGTACCACTACCCAACACAATTAAAAGGCCTAATACCAGTACCCATGGCCAACGTTTTCTATCTTTAAATTTAATACCATGTTTGCGTAAAACATCACGCACATAATTCGGCGTTCTTTCCACCAACTTCGCAATTGTCTTAACATGATAATTTTTTGCGCCATATTCAATAATTTGATCATCCACGGTTTTTGGAATCGGCATATCATCCTTATTCAAAGCCGTTTCGGTAGTCACACCATCTCGCAGTTGGCTTTGTATCTGATCCATCGGAATAATACGTGTTTCATTTTCTTCAGTAGACAACGGCACAAAACGCTGCTCATTAGCACGCCGTGGCGATAATGCTGTACGTAAATCATCCAACATGGCCTGCGCACTAGCGTATCGGTTTTGAGGTAATTTAGTTGTTGCCTTTAAAATCACATTTTCTAATGCTTGTGGAATTCTTGGATCAAAATCGCGCACTGACGGCATATCAGAATTCGCATGTTTTAATGCAATTGAAACCGCAGTTTCCCCTTCATATGGCACCTTTTTAGTTAGCATCTCATACAAAATAACACCTAAAGCATAGATATCAGACTTATCAGAAGCCATACTGCCTCTGGTTTGTTCAGGAGAAAGATAATGAATGGAACCGACAACAGTATTTGTTTGTGTCATTGTGTGATCAAACTTAGCAACCGCAATACCAAAATCGGTAATTTTAACTTTATCAGCTTTATCGATTAAAATATTTTGCGGTTTCAAATCACGATGAATAATACCAGCTTCGTGCGCTGCTTGAACAGCACTTAAAACCTGCAGCATAATATCAATTACCTGCTGATAAGGTATGGGAAAATGATTGGCAATATATGATTTCAAATCAGTGCCATCAACGTATTCCATAATAATATATTGGGAACCATCGACTTCACCAACATCATATATTTGGACGACATTATCGTGAACCAGCTCGGTTGCAGCCACGGCTTCCCTTTGAAATCGTTTCACTAGTGTTTGATCGTCTTTCATATCAAGACGCATACATTTACAAGTGACATCACGATTTAAAAATTCATCATGCGCCAAATATACATTTGCCATACCACCACCACCAAGTGGCCTGATGATACGATATCGATTATTAATGAGTGTATCCGGTAACATGAGTGACGTTAATCCTTTTCATTTTGTTGCTGACACAATAACGCTGTAACGTTATCTGGCACATCATTATCATTAGCTTGTTGAACCAATGCATTAGCGCGTTCCTCAAGTGTTAAATCATATTGACTCAATGTTGCTTTAATATCATCTTTAGTCAAGACCTTAGTGATACCATCTGATGTTAATAGTAAAATATTGGATGGCAAAAATTCGTGCTGAGATATTTCAAGATCCACACGTGTATCTACGCCTAAATACCGCGTTAAACTATTGGCATTAGGTAATTGTTCAGCATCGGCTTTTGTAATCCGACCCGTTCTTAATAATTCATTTTTTAGGGAATGATCAAATGATAGTTGTGTCAGTTGATTATCATGCAAACGAAACGCTTTTGAATCGCCTAAATTAGCTAACAATAACTGCTGATTAAAGATAACCGCAATAATTAATGTGGTAGCCATCTGGGATAAATCTCGGAAACGTTCACCCGCCTGTAGCATTGCATCATTTTCTAACTGAGCACGATTTTTAAGCCAGTCAACCGTTGCTTTCATCATTTCTATGGAGGTACTTTCCCAAGCATTACCAAAGTGTTCAACAGCCATTGCGCTGGCAACCTCGCCACCTTCATTTGAGGTCACACCATCAGCTACAATAAGCATCCAAAGGCCCGATTGGTTTTGAAAAGCACCAACGTAGTCCTCATTATCACCTTTTCTATTACCAGGATCAGTTAAATATGCTACTTCCATATCTTATTCATGCACCTTTTTTAATTCTCAATTGTTAATCAACATCAATCTTTTGAAACGTAGCAACAAAAAAGCCGTCCGTATGATAATCATGCGGATATATTTGCAATGTCATTTCTTCACGATCTGCTTTCAAGTTATGCGCTGTTTGTGTCCGTACAAGTTCAAAATCGGGATGCTCTTTTAAAAATAAATTAACAACATTGTCATTTTCTTGTTGCAAAATTGTACAAGTACTGTAAACTATGATACCATTTTTTGCTAGATTTTGGCTAACAGCGGATAAAATTTCCAATTGTAATTCAGCCAAATGGTTAACATCGGCTAATGTTTTATCATAACGAATTTCTGGCTTTCGGCGCAATAGCCCTAGTCCCGAACACGGTGCATCAACCAAAATACGATCAAATTGCTGATGCGCAAAATGACTTGGCACATCTCGTGCATCTAAACTAAGTGCCTCTACACGATCACCAACGCCAAGCCGTTTAGCGTTATCTTGAATTAACTTGACTTTGTGCTGATGAATGTCGAGTGCTGTAATACTTGCCTCAGATGATATCATCTGTGCCATTTGTGTTGTTTTTCCACCAGGCGCAGCTGCAGCATCCAATATTGTTTTCACATGCTGGTTTAACTGCAAACTTTCAACTGGGAGCATCGCACTTTCATCTTGAATAGTAATCCAGCCTGATTGGTACGCTTTTGTTCCTGCAACATAACCGCCACTAATCACTAATGCATCTCGTGCAACTTCAGATTTTTTAACAGAAAAACCTTCGTTTTCTAATGATAGAGTAACATCATCTACACTCGATAACACCGTATTCACACGAACACTTTGGCGAGGAACATCATTAATTGTCGCCAACATACTTTGCGTTTCAGTTAAACCATTTTGTTCAATCAATGTTTTAATTAGCCAAATAGGTAAACTAAACTTAACAGATAATGCTTCAATATTATCTTCTATAGCTGATATATCACGCAAACCTTTACGTGATATATCATGCAAAATGCCAGTCACAAACTTTCGGATACCAACATGTCCTAAGATTTTAGCTACTTCGATTGACTCGTTAAATACAGCATGTTGTGGGATCTTATCCAAATATTGCATTTGAAATAGCGCTGTATACAGTAGTTCGCGAACCCAATCATCCAATTTCTTATTAGCAACAAATGGTTCTAACCAATATGCCAACGTTAATCTGTGCTGAATAACACCATAAACCAAGGTTGTTAATAAGCGCCGATCAGCATCGGACAAGTCATGTTTTTTAATAACCTGGTTCAATTGTAAATTGGAATAAGCCCCATCTTTAACTCGTGCTAAAGTTTGAACGGCTAGTACGCGTGGGTTATTTGTCTGTATTTTCATAATTCAATATTCTCCGCCCATACATCGTTAACGTCATAATGATTACCAACACCATTTAAGTAATCTTGAATTAACATTTTAGGTTTCCCGGCTGGTTGTAGTGCATTAATTTGTAGAACAGTACCGTTAGCTGCAGCTACTGAAAACTGCTTCTTATTTTTTATGACAACTTGTCCTGGCAATAAAGTTGTTGTGATATCTAAAGGTGTCACATCAATTAATTTCATACGTTTTTTATCCACAACAGTATAAGCTGGATGCGTTGGATATAAGCCACGCACATGCCAATCAAGTGCTTGTGCTGTTTCTTTTTCAAAATTAAGTGCCTGCTGTTCATGCGTAATATTCGGAGAAAAACTGACTAACGCCTCGTTTTGTGGCTTTGGGTGAATCTGGCCCGTGATTATTTTAGGTAATGTGTCCATTAGCAAATCACGACCCGCAAAACTCAATTTCTCAAACATAGTGCCCACATTATCAGATGACAAAATTGGAACCTTTACCTGATCAATGACATCGCCAGCATCCATTTTTTTGACCATATACATAATTGAAACACCTGTCTCTTCATCACCATTCATAATGGCATAATGTACTGGTGCGCCACCGCGGTACTTCGGTAACAATGAAGCGTGTGTATTAACTGCCGCAATTTTAGCCGCAGCTAATAACGCTGTTGGTAGAAATTGACCAAATGCTGCTGTGATAATAAAATCAGGTTGTAAGGCAATAATTTCGGCCATTTCAGGAGAATGTAGCATTTTATCAGGTTGTAAAATGGGAACATCGTGTGCCAATGCGGCTACCTTTACTGGACTTGCGACTAATTGATGTTTTCGGCCTTGCGGGCGATCTGGCTGTGTTACAACCGCTTTAACTTGATAATCTGCACTTTGAATTAGCGCTTCAAGTATCGGTACAGCAAATTGTGGCGTTCCCATAAAAACAACTGAATATGTCATAATTCTCCTTTTTCATACCACTGTAGGTTGGATAATGTGTTGATATCTTAACTTCTTAATAAAATGTACAAAACAGTTTCCATTATAACAAATAATCCAGACAACTGTTTTTTAATTACCATTGTTCACATAAATGATATTGGTTCCTTATCAATACTCAATTGCAATCCCTTTTTTGTCACCTTTTGTGCATTATCTTGTAAAACATGAAGTAAGTTATCAACCAATTGTTGATCTTTATACTTTAAAATAATTTGAAAATAGTAACGATTTCGCATCTTAGCAATTGGTTTTGGTGTTGGGCCTAAGATAACTGCTTGTTGTTGCAAATGCTTTTTCAACCACTGCGCCACCTTGGTCAATTGGATACTGGCCTGATTCTCATCTTGATGGCTGGCTTGAATTTGAGCAATAAAGTAATAAGGTGAATAACGTCCGGCATGGCGAACTGCCATTTCTCTTTGATAAAATCCAGGATAATCATGGTTCTTAGCAAGTTGTATGGCATAATGCTGCGGATTAAAGCTTTGCACCACGACTTCACCTTGTTTTTGGGCTCGACCTGCTCGACCACTCACTTGTGTCAATAGTTGGAAAGTGCGTTCACTGGCATGAAAATCTGGCAACCCGAGCGCTGTATCTGCATTAAGCACACCAACAAGTGTCACGTCAGGGAAGTCTAAACCTTTAGCAATCATCTGTGTGCCTAGTAGAATATCTGCTTCATGACGACCAAACTGTTGCAACATACGATCCATGCTACCCTTTTTGCGTGTTGTATCTTGATCCATACGAATAACCCGAGCTTGTGGAAATAAATCAAGTAATTCTTTTTCTACCTTTTCCGTTCCCGTGCCATAATAACGAATACGTTTGGACCCACATTGAGGACAAGTATGAGGAATAGATTCTTCATGTCCACAGTAATGACACTTTAATGAATGTGAATCCATATGCAAAGTCATCGCTAAATTACAATTAGGATCACGGGGCACATACCCACAATCACGACACATCACAAAGCTTGAAAATCCTCGCCGATTTAACATCAATACGGTTTGTTCGTTATTTTCAAGTCTTTGTGCCAATTTTTCTCGTAAAACATCAGAAAAGTTAGTTTCTTCGCCACTCGCTAACGTTTCTTTCATATCAATGACCTCAACATGTGGTAATTGTGCTCCGCCTGCACGTTGTGTCAAACGCAACAATTCATACACACCACGTTGTGCTCGTGCTCGTGTTTCTAAAGCTGGTGTTGCACTACCTAATATGACAGGTATTTGATGATATCGACCACGCCACAACGCAACCTCTCGAGCATGATAACGAGGATTATCGTTTTGCTTATATGTCGTTTCATGTTCTTCATCGACAATGATTAAACCAATATTACTTAAAGGTGCAAAAACAGCTGACCGCGCGCCAACAACAACTGTGGCTTCTCCTCGTTCAATGCGACGCCATTCATCATATCGCTCACCATCAGTTAAACCTGAATGTAAAATGGCTGTTTGATGACCAAATCTTCCTTTTACTCGGCGTACCATTTGTGGTGTCAAAGCAATTTCTGGTACCAAAAACAATACGGTCTTGTTATTTTTTAACACATGTTGAGCAACTTGTAAGTAAACTTCTGTTTTTCCAGAACCTGTAATACCTTCCAATAAGAAAGGTTGATAACGCTGCTGATCAAATTGATGACAGATTTTCTCATACGCCATTTGTTGCTCTGCATTCAATGTTAACGCCTTGACGTGATCAATCGTCATTGCTTTTAATGGGTCCCGTAACTGCTCAACTTGCACTTTGGTCAACCATTCTTTATTAAGCGCTTGTTTTAAAACTGAATCACCAATCACCAACTTTTGTTGCAAATCATGTTTGGACCAAGTTTCACCTAAATGTCCCATAATAAAAGACAGAAGTTGTTGTTGTTTTTTAGCATTTTGCTTGAGTTCCGATAAACTATTTTCTAACAATTCAGCATCTTCACTGAATTGATAAGCTACCGCTGTTTTGATTTTAGCGCGATCCTGTACTTCAATACGCATTTCAATTTGATTATGACGACGTAGTCTGGCTAAAATAACGAGTTCATCATCTGAAAATTGTTGTGGATTAAATGGAATTTCATCTAGATCCTTAAATATTTTTGTGCGAATATGATTATCTACCTCATCTACTAAACGGATATAGTGCTTATAGTCAGCTTTCAGTGCATTTGGCAAAATTGTCTTTAGAATTGAGATACGGAAAGCAAAAGTTGTTTCTGCTAAATACCGTGATAGATTCAATAATTCGGTATTTAAGACCGGTGCTAAATCTAGTGCTCGCGTTACTGCTTTCAATTTGCTAGCTGATACATCTTTTGGTAATTGTGCACTTATGCCAACAATAATCCCCAAAACTTGCCGATGTCCAAAGGGAACTTCAACTCGCATACCAGCAGCCAGAACAGATTTTAAATGCTCAGGTACTAAATATGTGTAGGGATGATTCGTTTGCATTGCCGGCACATCGACAATGATTTGTGCAAAAGTATTTGTCATATTCTTATTTTAACAAAGGCGTATTATTTTTTATAGTTTACGCATTTCAATTCAACATTAAAATAAACATATATTAAATTAGATTATTGACATAATATACTAATCATGTCATAATATCGATACACTAACAAAAGGAATAATCTGATGTCATATTTAAACGCTAACAATTTCACAGCAATTATTGTGGTCAACATTATTGTCATTATTATTTGACAAACAGTGGTTGATCTATTTGCTTATGCAGCCACTCAAAAGGTAGTGGCTAGCATGTGCTGTTAATGTTTAAATGTGATTTAGACGTGCTAGTTATTAAAACTAGCGCGTTTTTTATTTCTAAAAAATATGGGAGAACAATATGAAGAATTCATACAAGAAGCACTCGGATCGTCCTGATCCCAAAGAATTACAGCCAGGTACCGGGCCGTTAACACGCCCAGAAGAAAAAATGCGTGTTCGTGATTGGGTATATTCTGTATCTCAAGGCGTATCTAATACAATTTTAGCTGTATTGGGCATGGGCTTGCTATTAGCGATGCTTGGTGAGCAACTCCACTGGCCTGCCTTACAAATGGCTGGTATCCAAGGCCAAAAACTTTTAGCACCTGCTTTGGGGATGGCCGTTGCCGTTATGCTTCGGACATCAACATTAGTAACTGGTGCTAGTATGATTGCCGCCACTGTTGGTTCCAACGCCATCTATTTCACTGCTGCACCAATTTCAGGCGCAAGTACGGCCACTGGATGGGTTGCCTCTGGTAGTCATGCTTTGCCAGCAGGTTCCGCAGTTCTCACATCTGGTCAACCCATTTCAGCCGTTTTAGCTGCTGTAGTTGCTGCCGTTATTGGTAAGTGGTTAACAGGAAAAACACCCTTAGATATGGTATTGGTCCCATTGGCCTCAGCATTAGTTGGTTCCGTTGTCGGGCTTGGGTTAGCTACCGTCGTAACACCCGCTTTAAATGCAGTGTCTAAAACATTAGCAAATACCATGCAAGTTAATCCAATTCTTGGTGCTATCATTGTATCGGTTGCTTGGTTTATTTTCTTAATGACGCCAGCCTCTTCAGCCGCCTTAGCTATTGCTGTTCAGTTAGATCCAATGAGTGCCGGTGCTGCGCTTATTGGAACAACAGTCGCCTTCGTTGCCTTCGCTGCAATGGCACCCATGCAAAATAATTTAGGTGCTAATATTGCACAAACAATCGTGACACCCAAGATTCAGTTTCCCAATTTACTTAAACGACCAATTCTTGCTGTTGGTCCACTAGTAATTGCCGCCGTCATGTCTTGTATTGCAGTCGTCGTATTTCAATTTCAAGTACCGTATACAATCGGTGGTTTAGGTCTCAACAGTTTCATCGCGCCACTCACATTAACATCTACACCAAATAAACTACTTATTCTCATCGTATTTGGTATTGTTTTACCAGCAATACTATCATTTATTTATTATCGTTTCTTACAAACCATTGGTCAAACAAAACCCAACGACCTACACCTAGAAGAAGTTTAAGCGTAATCATAGAAAATGATTTGAAAAATTAAAATTAAACGAGTAATATTAAATAAATTAATAAGAATAGAGGAATATATTATGACATCAGCAAAAGTTAAACCAGAAGATTTTGATTGGAATGACCTAGGCTTTGCCTATCATGAATTACCTTATCGCTATCGTGCTTACTATAAAGATGGTAAGTGGTCTGCTGGCGCATTAGAGACTTCAGCTACAATTCCTGTTCACGAAGCTGCTACCGGCCTTCATTATGGTCAACAAATTTTTGAAGGATTAAAGGCATATCGTCGTCCTGATGGTGGTGTTAACCTTTTTAGACCTGATATGAACGCAGCACGGTTAAACCGTTCTGCCAAACGACTCATGATGGCTGAATTTCCTGAAGAACAATTTGTCGAAGCACTTAAGCAAGTTGTTCAAGCAAATGCTGATTTCATACCACCTTACGGTAGTGGTGCCACGCTATACTTACGCCCCTTTATGATTGGTCAAGGCCCTGTTGTTGGTGTTCATCCTGCTTCAGAATACGTTTTCACTATTTTTGCAACACCTGTTGGTGCTTATTATAAAGGTGGCCTAACACCAACTGCTTATGTTACCAATGAATATGATCGTGCAGCCCATGGTGGTACTGGTCAAGCTAAAGCTGGTGGTAATTATGCAGCTAGTATGTTGCCTGGACACGAAGCCCACAAAGCCGGATATTCTGATGTCGTTTATCTAGATCCTCGTCTTCATGAATTTATTGAAGAACTAGGCTCAGCTAACTTCTTTGGTATTACGAAAGATGGTCAATTCAAGACGCCAAAGTCACCCTCAATTTTGCCATCAGTAACAAAATACTCACTCTTAGCTTTAGCTGAAGAATTTGGTATGCAACCAGAAGAAACAGCAATTAGTATTAATGACTTGGATGAATTTGCTGAAGCTGGCGCAATGGGAACAGCCGCAGTTATCTCACCAGTTGGTTCTATCACCCATAATGGTGATAAGCACGTCTTCTATTCTGAAACAGAAGTGGGCCCACAGACTCAAAAGTTATATGATCGTTTGGTCAGCATTCAGTTTGGCGAACAAGAAGGTCCTGAAGGCTGGACAGTTGATGTCCCATTAGATTAAGCACGCAATACAATTGTAAAAAGAAAGTAGGTCACCTTATGGTTTCTGGGATTTAATACAAAACAAGCACAATTAGTTAACGCCTTATATCAGGCCTATCTTAATAATGTAGCGTTAGATATGACCGATTGGCAAAATACGGTTGATAATTTTAATACCGGCTATCTCATACAAGATGCGCTACTAAAAAAGAAAAATGAACGTATCACCGGCTATAAAGTATCATTAACAAGTGATACAACCCAACAAATGTTCAATACTAACGAACCATTGTATGGTCAACAAGTTGCTTCCAGAGTACTCACTCACCCCGCCAATGTTTCTTTAGATAATTTAAATGAACCATTAATTGAAGTTGAGCTCGTTTTCACAGCTAAGAAAACTTTAACAACAGACATGGATCTCGCAGAACTATTACAGAACAGTTTTATGAGTGGTGGTATCGAAGTACCCGATGCGCGTTTTAAAGATTGGTTTCCGACTTTGAATAAATATCTAGTCGTTAGTGATGCAGCTGTGGGTGGTTACATTGTTAGTGGTATACAGGTTGATGGTAATACATTAACAGTAGCTGATTTAAAAGACATTCACGTTGATACTTATCATAATGGTGCGCTCATTGCGAGTGGTGATGCAACAGAAGTATTGGGCAATCCACTTCATGCTTTGCAATGGTTAGTTAAAAAGTTAGCTCAAACTTGCAAACAGATTAACCCTGGAGATACCATATCCGCTGGAACATTTTTCGTACCACCAAAACTCGTTAAAGGTGAGTATGAGGCAAAGTTCAGTGGTCCACTCACTCAAACAACTATTTTGCATGTTAAATAAATAATTAATTTAAAAGTGTTGACAACCTACTATAGCCATGGTATTCTAATATAGTTGTTTAATACGAACAACGTAATTGACCATGGCTCGTTGGTCAAGTGGCTAAGACGCTGCCCTTTCACGGCGGAATCGAGAGTTCGATTCTCTCACGAGCTACTAAAAAAGCTGGAACTTCGGTTCTGGCTTTTTTGTTTGCTTATTTTGATAGCAAATAAAGAAGACGACAGTGTTTATTTCTCACTGTCGTCTTCTTTGTCCGCTTCAGCTACTTCTTCGGACTGCTTTTTATTTTGTGCAATATTTTGCAATTGTTCTGTAAACCATGTCGATATTTTAGCCTTCACGCTTTCTGCATCATCCTGATATGCAGATACTGAACTTGCTAACGCTATTTTTAAATTAGACTGACTAACAAATTCATTTTCTATAATCATATATAGATTAATATCACTTGTTTTATCTACCCAAATTAATTTACGTAAAGCATTTTTATAACGCAGTGGTAAATTAATAAAATTAGTTTCAATACTTAAATTTGTACCACCCGCTGCACTGCCCTCATTAATATCAAGCGTTACTTGCATAAAATGTTCATCTTCAATATGTGCGTCAACCACTGAAAAAAGTTGATCCAATGGAATTGTTTCAGTATCATCGCTAATCAATGTTTGTTTATAATAAACTTCATCAACAATATTTGTCTGTATCTGTTCACCAGAAATCATCATGATTCATACCCTCTAGTGAATTATTTTACCATAATTTAAAACGTTGCCAATAACCGATCAACCCGTGGTGCATAAATATCGCCAAATCGTACAAAATGCATCAAAATATAATAGAATTTATACCAGTTCGCACGTGTTTGGAAACCCGAGTCCAATGGATATGCTGCTTCATAGCTTTCATAAAAGGCCGGTTTAAAACCACTAAAGACTTGTGAAATTGCAATATCATATTCACGATCACCATAAAATGAATTTGGATCGATTAAAATCGGTGTTCCTAAGCGATCAAACATAAAATTACCAGACCATAAATCGCCGTGCAATAATGATGGTTGCACCGTTTGAGCGTGGTCATCTTGAAGAATTGTTTCTCTTAGCTGCTCATAGTGGTTACCCCTTTGTGTTAACCAAGAATTTTGCTTCTTAGCTTGTGCCATCAGGGGATCTAATCGTTGTGTGACAAAGAATTCTGCCCATGATTTTTGCCAGTCGTTATGTTTTGGCACTGTATCATTTAAATTATCAACGTCAAAACCAAATAGACCGTTATCCGATTTTTTTTGATGTAAATTTGCTACAGTGCGTCCCAACGCACCCTGGTCGCTCTTACCACGATCAATCCATTCCAAAATGAGATATGCATCCCCACGGATTTCGCCGTTGGCAATAACTTTGGGTGTTCTGACAACTTGGGATAATGCTGTTAATCCAGCTATTTCAACATCAAAAAATGATGCTGGATGTTGCTTTTGAACTTTCAAGAAATAATGTTGCGTGCCGGAATACAATGAATAAGCTTCATTAATATCTCCACCACGAACAGGCACAACATCATGTATGTTTTGAATATTCAATCGTGTTAAAAAATCTTCGGTTACCGTCATTTGATACCTCCAAAATAAAAAGCAGCTACTACATATAACCTGTAATAACTGCTTGATTTGCAATTTTGGCAAAAGAAATCCCCATAACAATGATTATTATCCTTTTTGATAATGCTATCTTTGTCATAAAATATCCTTTCACCTACCTAAATTCATTCTAACGTTAAATGAAAAAGTCTGCAAACTTATTTTTTATGTGGCATTCTTGACCAGAAATTATCTTTATTCATTTGCTTCGATCGAGCAATGCCCATCGCCTTCTCTGGCACATCATTAGTAATAGTTGAGCCTGCTGCAGTGATGGCTTGTGTACCAATATGAACTGGCGCTACAATTTTTGTATTAGAACCGATAAACGCATGGTCCCCAACAACGGAAGTAAATTTATTCACACCATCGTAGTTTACAAAAATTGTACCAGCCCCAACATTAACATCTTGACCCATCTCAACATTTCCAACATATGATAAATGACCAGCCTTACTGCCTTTACCTAAAGTAGCCTGCTTTGTTTCCACAAAGTTACCGATGTGAACATCATCTGCCAAATGTGATTGTGGCCTTAAGTGGGCATAAGGACCAATGGTGACACGATTATCAACAACCGCTTCTTCCAAATGAGAAGCAGTAATCACAACTTCGTTACCCACTGTACTGTCTTTTAGACGTGACCCTTGCGTAATCACCGTATCATGACCAATGCTTGTCTGTCCTAACAAAGATACGCCACCCTCAATAATTGTATCTTTACCAATAACAACAGTTGCGTCAATGTAAGTATTATCTGGATCAACAAGTTCAACACCTTGTGTCATTAAACGATGATTAATACGTTGACGCATCACCGCATTAGCTTTAGCCAACGCGACACGATCGTTAACACCCATTGATTCCGAAAAGTCTTTAAGCACATGCGCACCAATATGATGCCCAGATTTTCTTAAAATATCTAATGTATCAGGTAAATAATATTCTCCTTGCGCATTATCATTTGTCACCTGTTTTAATGACTCAAACAATAAGTGATTATCGAATATATAAACCCCTGTATTAATCTCTTGAATACGACGCTCTGTGACACTAGCATCTTTTTGCTCAACAATTTTTAAAACAGTATTATCATCTGCACGGACAATACGCCCATAACCAGTTGGATCATCTGCAATAGCAGTTAAAACAGTTACCGCATTATTGGTTTGTTTATGTGCCTGAATAAAATCCTTCAACGTATCTGCTTGAAACATTGGTGTATCACCTGACATGATTAATGTAACACCATCTTCATTTTTGAGTTCATCTTCAGTTTGGCGAACAGCATGTCCTGTCCCCAGTTGTTGCTTTTGCAATACAAATTTACTGTGGTCACCCATATGATCAGCAACACGTTCCGCACCAGTCCCAATAACTGTAATTAATTGATTGGGTTGGATTGGTGTGACAGCATCTAAAACCCAATCAATCATCGCTTTCCCAGCTACTTCATGTAATACTTTGGGAATTTCTGATTTCATTCGTGATCCCATACCCGCAGCTAATATGATCACATTTACTTGATTAGTCATTGATTTAAGCCTCTTGTTTATATATCTCTTTTAGAAAATTACCAGCAGTTACTGAAATAGGTGTATTAGCGCTTAAATTGGTATCAACATGTAGTAAGGATGTAAAGCGCTCCAGTAGTCGATTCATTGATCGCCCTTCGGCAAATACAGCTGTTCCAACGACTGTTCCATCAAATTCTCCAACCAAAGTTTGCATCCCTTGAATAGTTCCGCCAGCTTTCATGAAATCATCCACAATTAAAACACGAGAACCAGTTTTAAGCGAACGTCTTGATAATTCCATTTTTTCAACACGTTTGGATGACCCTGTTAAATAATTCACGCTAACTGTTGGTCCCTCAGTCACCTTGGCATCATCTCTAACAATGACAAAAGGTACATTTAACTGTTCAGCAACAGATTGTGCTAAGGGAATACCCTTAGTTGCCGCTGTCATCACAGCATCAATATTATCTTTCAAATACTGTGTTGCAATTAAACGACCAGCCTGTCTTAAAATATCTGGTCGCCCTAATAAATCTGACAAATAGACATAGCCACCAGGCAAAACGCGCGTCTCATCATCAACTAATTGACGAATATCTTCAATAAATGTTTCTGCTTCGTCTTGTAACATGTAAGGTACAAAACGCGCTCCTCCAGCTGCCCCAGGAATTGTTTCAAGCAATCCTGTGCCACGTTCTTGGAATGTCCGCTTTAATATTGATAAATCTTCTGATATCGATGACTTTGCAGATTCATATCGTTTGGCAAAGAATGATAGAGAAACTAATTGACGTGGTCTTTCCAACATATAACGTGCCATATCAACTAATCGATCAGATCGACGTGTTTTCATAATTCTATTTAATGGATTCGTTAATTCTTAACCAAATCCATTAATCCTCCTAATTTTTTTATAATTACTTATTAGTATATCACTATTAAACGCCGAACATTCGGATTTAATTATTTTTTTAGATTATTTATCATATTTTGTATTTTATTTAAATTCTGCTGTTGCCAATTCAAAATATCTTCACTTTGATTTTTAGGATAACTAATGGTAATGATCGGTATTTTATGGCTATTTGCCAGCTTGACGAGTTGTTTTGTTGTATTATTTTGCTGATTTGGCATCACGACAAAATCAACCTTATCATCGTCGATGTAATCTTTTGCTTCATCTAATAAAGTAGATGACGATTGGTGACTCACTTTTTTAAGCACACGTTGTGCATTTAACTGACTAAATAAAATATCCCAATCATCGCTAAGTGAAATATAATTTAAATTTTTATTTTTCTTAGCCAATGTCGCCAATTGTGTATTTAATACGGATAACTTAGTATTTAACTGATTATCATTACTAACATACGTATCACGATTTCTAGGATCTATGTCACTTAGCGTCGTGGTGAGCTTATCACTCAAAGCTTTAGTGGTTAATGGGCTTACCCACAAGTTATCAAAGTCATTATCAGTAATAATTTGATTTGCTGCAATAATTTTACTTTGTAGTTGCCAATTACGATATTGTGCTATTAATGTATCCTGATCATCTTGATGGTCAACCAGTATAATATCTGCTTTCTTTAACTGTTCTTTATCTTTAGCGCCCCACTCCTGAACATCAGTAGGCAATAATGTCACTTTCCCAGTATCGCCAACAATTTGTTGTGCAGCCTGCTGGTAAGCAGTAATTGTCGTAACAATTCGAATTTTTTGATTGACCGGACTCGCAGTATCACCGACTAAACGGATAAAAACGAGCATTGCGCCAATAAACACTAATAGGATAGTCAAAATCGCATAGAGGACTTGCTTATGCATAAATTAATACTCCAAGTTCTTCATCATTTGGGCTTTCTCTTCACAAAAAATAGGCCCGAAGGCCCACTCACTATATTAATCAGCAAAAGTGATATCAATATTTTTTGTCAAAACGTCAGTATAGCTATACGATACACGATCGAACTTTGCACTATCATTTAATTCAACAACAAATAATGAAGGATAAGTTTCGCGTAAAACACCCGAACGCTCTGTTATTTTCTTTCGACCAGCTTGAGCTGTCACTTTGATGCTATCACCAACGCGATTATCAAGCTTTTGTTTAATATCTTGTAAACTACTTGGCATTTTATACCACCTTTCGTATATAAACCAAGTTTATTATACAACGATTAGAAAAAAAATGCAAAAATATTTAAAATAACGAATATTTATAACGTATCACTTATTTGCATGTAATGCGATATACAGATGTGAAAGCTCAGCTAAGCTCAATTTTTCTGCCCGAATACCTGGATCTATCTCTGCTTTTAATAATGCAGATTGAATATTAGTTTTAGTACGATCATCTTTACCATAGGCCTGTACTAAATTATTCCAAAGGCTCTTACGACGATGCGCAAAACTTTGCTTAATCAGTGTAAATAACTTATCAACATTATCAACTTCGACCACTGGTTTAACTGGTACTAGCTTAACCACAGCACTATCAACATTTGGCGCCGGGTTAAACGCATTGGCCGAGACTTTCCGTGCTAGATGTGCTTGCGCAAAGTATTGGATGGTCAATGTTAGTACACCGTATGCTTTAGTTCCAATTTCAGCATTAAGTCGATCAGCTACTTCTTTTTGCATCATCACCACAATATTTTGCCATTTAAAATCAGCATGTAGCAACTGCGTCAGGATAGGTGTTGTAATATAGTAAGGTAAATTAGCAACTATTTTAACTGATGCTTCTGGTTCAAATTCCTGGCTAATCATTTCTGGTAAATTAACCTTTAAAATATCTTGATGAATCACACGAACGTTGTCATATTGCGCTAAGGTATCATCTAATACCTTAACCATCTGTTCGTCAATTTCAAAAGCCAATACTTTTTTTGCTTTACGTGCTAATTGTTCTGTTAAGGCACCAATACCTGGCCCAATTTCGATGACATAATCTTCTGATGTAATATCAGCAATATCGACAATATCATGTAAAACATTCACATCTGTTAAAAAATTCTGTCCAAATTTCTTTTTAGCATGCAAACCATATTGATTTAGAATTGCTTGTGTCCGTGTTGGATTAGCAATATCAATGTTCTTTGACATTTCAAGTCTCCTCGTATTGCGCCATTGTTGTTTTCAATTGTTGTGCATCAATATTATATTGCTGCAAACGTTTTTGCAATTGTTTACCATTGCTATAACCGATATGCAATTCATCGCCTAACCAGCTACGCCTTGCTTTAGCTTGGGTACCGGCAACAAGACCTAATGCCTGCAAAATATCCATATCAATTATTGCGGTATTTGTCATTTGATGATGCGCAACAGATGCCAATGCTCTTTGTAAAACAATTGGCGATGCATGCTCAACACCCAATGACTTATGTGGATTATCTTTAGCAGCGCGTCCCTCATCTTGCGTAATGTAAGCGTGCCACACGTTTGGTACGTGTTGCGTAATGATATGACGGATACGATTACCATTGAAATCAGGATCTGTTAAGACAATAACGCCTCGCTCCTGCATGGCTAATTTTATTCTGTCAATCGTTTCTGAGTTAATGGCACTACCACCGGTTTCAATTGTATCAGCATTAACTGCACGCGCTAAATTTTGGGTATCCGATCGGCCTTCAACAACAATTATTTCCTGTATCTTTAACGGCTTATTCATGATTTAAAAACAGACGGTGACCATTTGTTCGTGTAATATCTGTTAGTTTTTCAACTGGTATGTCAAGTGTTTCAGCTAAACTATCTAATACAAACTTCACAAATGCTGGTTCGTTTTGCTTCCCACGGTATGGTACTGGTGCAAGATACGGTGCGTCAGTTTCTACCAAAATACGATCTAGCGGTACGATTTTAGCAGCATCGCGCACTTCCTGCGCCTTTTTAAATGTTGCAACTCCACTAAATGAAATATGCATACCCAAATCAATAAATTTTTGTGCCTGTTCAGGGGTACCTGAAAAGCTGTGCATCACACCTTTAGTAATACCAGATTGTTTAATTATATCGTAGACATCACTAAAAGCATCGCGATTATGGATTATAACTGGTAAATCAGCTGCCTTAGCTAATGCCAAATGTTTTTCAAACGCTGCCTTTTGGACATCATGTGATGCTGTATCCCAATAATAATCTAAGCCCGTTTCTCCAACACCAACAACATTAGGATTTTTTATCTGCTCACCCAGAGTTTGCGCAGCTGCGTCACTAAAATCATTCGTATCCTCTGGTTGAAAACCTAGGACAGCGTAAACACCTTCATGTGCCTCAGCTATTTGTAAAGCGCGTTGATTACTTTGTGCATCAAACCCTACAATATTCATTTCCATAATACGAAATTCGTGCGCTCGCCCAATATATGCAGGAACATCATGAAATAACTGGTCATCATTCAAATGCGTATGTGTATCATATCCATCAACTAGCTTTTTATTTGAATTATAAATTGCCATTTCTACCTCCAAAAAATTTTATCTTAATTAGTATAGCATGCGACTTTTTTATCATAACAAATAAAAAGACTGATCGCTATTTTGTATCAGCCTTTTGATGTAAAAAATCTAATTTCTAACCTTTTTTTCTACCCAATTACTTAACCATGTTAACAATGTAATGACAATCAAGTACATCACCGCAATGATTGCCCACACTCTGAAGCCTTGTGAATTACGTGCCACAATTAAGGTTCCGGTCTGCGTCAATTCTAACAACCCGATCGCTGATAAAATAGACGTGTCCTTTAACGTAATAATGAATTGGTTAATAAAGCTCGGTACCATAATCCGCAACCCTTGCGGAACAATGACCTTCCGCATCGCTTTACCATATGGCAAACCTAATGATCGTGCTGCTTCCATTTGACCCTTTTCAACTGCCTCAAAACCACCGCGAACAAACGCTGCTGTATAAGCACCCTCATTCAATACCAAAGTGATAATTCCTGCTAAGAAGGCTGGTACCTTGGTACCAATAACTGTTGGTAAACCAATATAGATGAAGAATGCCAACACCATCAAAGGTAACCCACGGAAAATATAAATCACCGTTGTGGATACGCCGCGCAACCACTTTGTTTCACTGATACCTAGAATACCTAAGAAAATACCCCAGATAGAAGCCAAAATAATAGCGAGTACTGTTAACTTAATCGTTTCAATCAAGCCATCAATGAAGGCCTTTCGATTAGTCTTTAACAAACCAAGTACTGAATTATTGTCACTTGT
>NZ_PUFI01000012.1:0-5961 GCF_004354645.1 Leuconostoc fallax
TTGTCAATCCACACTTGTTTATTATTAAGGTTTACCAAATACCAAGTTACTCCCTTAGCATCTTTATATTCTTTACTAGCTTTTACACGCTTACCATTGTATGCCTTTGTTGATGCAATACGCTTGGCTTTTTTATTGCCATATGGTGCGTTTAAGTAAATCCCATCATTACGTTTTGAACTGTTCACTTTAACATTGAGCGACACATTACGCGTGAAGGTTGGTGCAAATGCATGGCTGTCTACCCACAACTGCTTACTATCTACCTTAGTGAGATACCAAGTTACACCGTGAGTATCTTTACGTTGTAATGTCACTTGCACACGTTGCCCTGTATATGTCTTCGTTGAAGCATATCGTTTAGCACCTTGTGCACGATATGGTGCATTCAAGTACATACCATCATTACGACTATTGATATACAAGCTTTGGTTCACTTTCTTATCAATAACTGTTGCAAATGCTCGGCTATCTACCCAAAGCTTTTTACCATTCAAAGTAATAAGGTTCCAAATAACACCCTTATTATCGTAATATTGTTGACTAACTGTTACGAGCTTTTCATTATAGAAGCGACTTGATGTTTCTCGCTTATAACCCTTCTGACCATACGGTGCATTCAAGTACATACCATCATTGCGTGTGGCACTATTAATCAACAAATTAATATTTGTCTTATGACTGAAATTAGTACCAACAGCTCGACTGTCTACCCATACTTGCTTACCATCAAGACCAACCAAGTACCAAGTTACCTTACGACTACCTGACCCTGTTGTATATTGACCGACAACTTCCAATAATTGTCCTTGATGTGTTCGTGTAGAAGCAACCCACTTTGACTCAGTTTGCTTATATGGTGCACTAAGATAGAAGCCATCATACTTACCTTGACGCATACCGAATTGGACAAAATGCTTAGTTGGCTTTTGTGATGTAAAGTTAACCGTTACGAGTGCATTACTATCAACCCATAGATCTTTATCATCAAAATTAATTAAGTTCCAAACAACACCTTGCTTATCAACATACTGTCGGTTTACTTGTACCTTCTGGTGATTATAATCAGACGTACTACCTTGACGTTCCCACTTTATCTCGTTGCCATCTTGTCCTGTAGCAGTGACACCCCATGGCATATTGTTATAAAGACCATCACGACGAATTGTACTTGAAATATACGCCGTATAATTCGTTTGCGTACCAATTTCTACGGCAGGCATATGTTTAACTAACTGTTCTGGCAACATAACTTTGCCATCAGTATTAGAAATATTAAAGTATTGTCCATTTGACCAATCTTTTAGAACATACCCCATACCGAGTCCGGTTACATTACTGCCGTTAAGATATTTAGCAGACCATTGTTTGATTTTGGTATCAATATCTATTTTATTACCATTCTCATCGACCAGCAGATCAGGATAAAGTTTATTCAAAATTTCTAGGTATTTTCCACCATACAAATTCTGATATTCACCGCCCCCAATTGAGTTTACAACATTCAAATGCTGACCGTAGCGAACTTCGACTGCATTATTATCCGAATTAACTCGTTGCGCATCAACCACTTCTTGACTTGTATTCAATCCATAAATTTGGTTAGCAACATAGTCAGCCATGACAGTCATACCGGCTTGGTGTAATGTTTTAATCGCTGTTCTCAAATCTTGATCTGTACCATATTTAGTTGGCGTCTCAAACCCAAGATCGTATCGGTCGCTCAAACCATAACCATTCTGAACAAGTGAATCAATAAAACGATCATTAATATTTTTGCCATCGCTTGATCGATATTGTGGTGCTAATTCAAAATTAGTGATACCCCATGACTTAAAGAGATCAATATTTTTAGCAATCATCACATTCGTATATTCATCTTTAGTTGTTGGCATGGGTTGGAAGTTAGAAAATCCTTCATAAATCAATTCAGAATCCAAAGCAGCATTTGTGTGTAATACTTTGCCATCAGTAGATTTTTCATTGGAAGGTTGTGTTCTAGCATCTTGATCATCTTTAGCACCAGTTGGTACCCATACCGCTAAATATCCAGCAACTTGCGGATTAAGATAACCTCTGATTGCTGTATTCTCTTGACCATCAATATTGTGTCCATCAAAAATTAAATCACCATTATCATCAGTATAATTAATTGGTGCTTCATCGTTATTAAAGGATTTAATACCATCATTAGTTGTTAACATTAATGCACGGTATTCTTGGTTTTTATGCGCCGCACCCATATGTAACACAATTTTATCATTATCGTTCAATTGAAGACCGCTACTATTAGACACAACCACACCAATGCCTTGTGTTCTACTTTCAGCACTTCCGGCATCTGTAGCATCCATAACACCTTTTCCAAAACGAACGCTTGTTAATACTTCTCCAGATTTCTGACTATTTGCATTATTGATTTTTGTAACAGACATAGTTTGACCACCGGAAACATATTTCAGGCGAGCCTTCATCATTGTATCAATAGCATCATAGTATAGTGACTTATTAGCCATATATTGACCATCATCTTGATACATATCACCATAAAATGTACGTGGCACAGTATCTTTGTTAGTTAACATAACCGCATAAGCACTTGGAATATTATATTGATTATATTGCTTAACAGCAGATCTCTGATCAGCATAAAATGCTGACAATCCCTTCTCTAACTGTTCCATTGTAAAACCATCTAGTGAAATGGATGGATCATTATTTACAATTTTCATAACATTGCTTACAGCATCTTGTATATCTTTATCATGCGCATGAACAATTGTATAGTTTGGGAATATTGAACTTTCTGTAGTACTATCGTTAGCACGATCAACATTTCCATCATTTATCATTGCAGATAACGATCCAGCAGATGAATCAATTGACGCATCTTTGGACAATGAATTTTTCATAGTGTCACGCCAGTAAGACTCAATTAATGCATCATGATTTTCTGTCGTAACTGGTGTCTGATCGGCACTTGCTTCTACAATAGAAACATGCTTATTTGCTACAGCGTCACTAGCTGATAAGCCATACATATCATGAAGTAATTCATAAGCTTTCTTAGCCACTTGTTTGTCGACAAAGCTAATAGCATCAATACGGATACTATCAAAATTGGCTTGCGGATCATTGCCTGTTTCCGTTCCAAAATTCATTAGATAGTATAACCAGTTAAGGTCTTCAGCTTGTACAATTGGATTGGAATTATCAACATCATTAGCCAACAAAAATTCCATTCCGGTGTAATGTCTGTATGATGAATTCGCATATGGTGTTAAATCACTATTCCGATATGCTAAATATCCACCCTGGAACCAACCGCCATGATATTCAGAATCAGCATTCCAAATAGCCTGCTGCTTAACAAACGAAGGTGTTTCACCGTGACTGTTATATAGCAAATCATTAAGCCAATCAGAATTTCCTGCTTTAGTTATCCTTTTTTCAATGTTCACTTGCACCGTTTGTGCTGCTTGATTGAGCAGTGCTTGATCGCTATTCAAATCATATACTTGGCCACTATCCAACAACCCTTCTGTTTGCATAAGTTTAAGATAGTTAAGCTGTACATTTTTATTAGGCCACCAAACAGTAATCATTGGTCTCAAATCCTGTGATGTTGAAGCAACCCATGTCGTTCCATTTTTGAGTATCTCTGTTGGTCGGTACCACGTATCAGCTGTCAAAAAGCCATCAACAGTATGAGTAAAACTACTCTGAGTGTAATCATTAGCTGCATTATGTTTTGAAAATGCATTAGCAAGTGTCGAAGTAATCAAACTATATTGATACTGACCATTACCCTTATCTTTATCGAAGTAATAACCGACACCATTAGCATTCTCACTAGCACCTTTTAGTTGAACACCAGTGCTCATGTCAAAATAATTTAATTGTCCATTAATAGCATATAGACCTTTTAACGTGTTACCTTGATTGTCAATATAATAAACGTTGTCATTATCAATTTTATATTGACCACTCTCAACACTATTAACAACACTAATCAGGTTACCCTTATCTTGTTCAAAATAATATGTTACGCCATTGACTGTGGCTGTTCCACCTTTTAACTGTGCACCATTCTTTTCATCAAAATATTGTAGTGAACCGTTAATATCATACAATCCTTTAACCGGATTACCATCTAATCCACTATATGTCCAATATGAGTTCTGATTGCCTTGTGCGTCCGTCTCCTTCTTTTCAACGTATTCACCAGCTGATAATGCATTAAATGCTGATCCATTACCACTATCTTTGTCAAAATAGTAAGTGACGCCGTCCACAGAGCGAATATCATTTTTTACTTGATTTCCAGTGGACATATCAAAGTATTGTAGGTTACCTTGTACATTATATAAGCCCTCAACCGGCTTATTATCTACTTTACTGATATATTGCCAATGCTCATTATTCTCTGAATAAGTACCATCTGCTACTTTTTGGTATACGCGTGCATTACCGCTATTTTTATCAAAGTAATAGACTGTGCCTGCAACTGCTTTAATATCGCCCTTCAGCTGTTGTCCTGTTGCAGGATCAAAGTATTGAGTATTACCATTAATATTCTGTAATCCCGTTAATTGTTTACCATCTTTAGTAATATAAACAAAACCATCACCTTGGGCTTCGTAATGCCCTTCAGTAATAACTGCTTGCTCTTCAGTTGCCCCCTTTTGCTTATTAGCTATGGTTTTAACGGTATCTTTGGTTGCTGATATTGTCTTAACAGGCTCTGCTGTCTTATCATCAGCATTTGTGTTTACTGGCTTAATTGCTTCTGTTACTTTCTTATCAGTAGTATTTGTGTCTACTGGCTTAACTGCTTCTGTCGTCTTCTTATCAGTAGCATTCGTATCTACTGGCTTAACTGCTTCTGTTGCTTTCTTATCAGTAGCATTCGTATCTACTGGTTTAACAGCTTCTGTTGTCTTTTTATCAGTAGCACTCGTGTCCACTGATTTAACTGTTTCTGTCACTTTCTTATCAGTAGCACTCATGTCTACTGACTTACCTACTTCTATCGTCTTTTTATCAGTAGTATTTGTGTCCGTTGTCTGGGCAACTCCCTTATCAACAACATTTGCTCCCGCTGTCTTAATCGGTTCTTTGTCCTTATCAGTAGTATTTTTATCTGCAGTAACAACTACTGTATCCTTTTGTACATCAGCACTTGCTACAGTTGTGGCACCGGCTGCACCCATTGCGGCAAATAACGTCGCGGCAAATAACGTCGCGGCTACAACCCAACTTTTACCGGCTTTGTACAATTTCTTCCGTGTGATTGACTCTTGCTGTTTCATTGATCTCTCCCATTATGGATATGAAAAAATAGATGAGTTAGTAAATACCTTACTTTTCTATTACATTCTTATGTTAATTAAACATTAAATATCAAACGTTGTACACAATTTATATTTTTTGTAATTTAATCTTAATAAATAAAAAAGCATGGCAGTCTTAGACTGTCATGCTTTTTATTGATTACGTATGCAGAATGTACCGCACATTAATTAAAATGCACGCTTGTCAATCCACACTTGTTTATTATTAAGGTTTACCAAATACCAAGTTACTCCCTTAGCATCTTTATATTCTTTACTAGCTTTTACACGCTTACCATTGTATGCCTTTGTTGATGCAATACGCTTGGCTTTTTTATTGCCATATGGTGCGTTTAAGTAAATCCCATCATTACGTTTTGAACTGTTCACTTTAACATTGAGCGACACATTACGCGTGAAGGTTGGTGCAAATGCATGGCTGTCTACCCACAACTGCTTACTATCTACCTTAGTGAGATACCAAGTTACACCGTGAGTATCTTTACGTTGTAATGTCACTTGCACACGTTGCCCTGTATATGTCTTCGTTGAAGCATATCGTTTAGCACCTTGTGCACGATATGGTGCATTCAAGTACATACCATCATTACGACTATTGATATACAAG
>NZ_PUFI01000002.1:0-90842 GCF_004354645.1 Leuconostoc fallax
TTGTCAATCCACACTTGTTTATTATTAAGGTTTACCAAATACCAAGTTACTCCCTTAGCATCTTTATATTCTTTACTAGCTTTTACACGCTTACCATTGTATGCCTTTGTTGATGCAATACGCTTGGCTTTTTTATTGCCATATGGTGCGTTTAAGTAAATCCCATCATTACGTTTTGAACTGTTCACTTTAACATTGAGCGACACATTACGCGTGAAGGTTGGTGCAAATGCA
Organism: Leuconostoc fallax; assembly: GCF_004354645.1. NCBI lineage: Bacteria > Bacillati > Bacillota > Bacilli > Lactobacillales > Lactobacillaceae > Leuconostoc > Leuconostoc fallax. The sequence goes on from NZ_PUFI01000002.1 coordinate 235, forward strand.
TGGCTGTCTACCCACAACTGCTTACTATCTACCTTAGTGAGATACCAAGTTACACCGTGAGTATCTTTACGTTGTAATGTCACTTGCACACGTTGCCCTGTATATGTCTTCGTTGAAGCATATCGTTTAGCACCTTGTGCACGATATGGTGCATTCAAGTACATACCATCATTACGACTATTGATATACAAGTTTTGGTTAACTTTCTTATCAATAACTGTTGCAAATGCTCGGCTATCTACCCAAAGTGTTTGATTGTTCACAGTCGCCAAATACCAGGTTACGCCATGACTATCTTTACGCTGCTTTGTAACTTGAACCAACTGACCGTTATATGTCTTAGTCGAAGCTGAACGCTTGGCACCTTGTGCACGATATGGTGCATTCAAATACATACCATCGTTACGTTGACTACTATCAATAAACATTTTTTGATTAATGCTTTTCTCAATAGTTGACGCAAATGCACGACTATCTACCCAAAGCTGTTTACCATTCAAAGTAATAAGGTTCCAAATAACACCCTTATTATCGTAATATTGTTGACTAACTGTTACGAGCTTTTCATTATAGAAGCGACTTGATGTTTCTCGCTTATAACCCTTCTGACCATACGGTGCATTCAAGTACATACCATCATTGCGTGTGGCACTATTAATCAACAAATTAATATTTGTCTTATGACTGAAATTAGTACCGACAGCTCGACTGTCTACCCAAACTTGCTTACCATCAAGGCCAACCAAGTACCAAGTTACCTTACGACTACCTGACCCTGTTGTATATTGACCAACAACTTCCAATAACTGTCCTTGGTGTGTTCGTGTAGAAGCAACCCACTTTGACTCAGTTTGCTTATATGGTGCACTAAGATAGAAGCCATCATACTTACCTTGACGCATACCGAATTGAACAAAATGCTTAGTTGGCTTTTGTGATGTAAAGTTAACCGTTACGAGTGCATTACTATCAACCCACCAAGTCTTATTCTCAAAGTTGATCAAATTCCAAACAACACCCTGACTATCTGTGTACTGGCGGCTGACTTGTACTTTCTGGTGGTTATACTCTGACGTATTGCCTACTAATGATGCCGACACAGTTTGGTTATTCTGGTCCTTCACACTAGTACCCAAAGGCGCATCTTTATAAATACCATCTTGACGTATAGCACTTGAAATATATGCTGTGTAATCCGTACGAACACCTATTGTATTAACAGCATCACGCTCAATGGCAATATAGTCATTTGTTGTCCAATTACTTTGCCAACTTTTATTAGCAAAATCAGAATCATTATTTCCGGTATTCGCATCGAAATAATATAACTTATTATCAGTGTCTTTGGCATATACACCCTTTAACTGAACACCGTTAGCAGCAAAGTATTGTAAATTATTATCAATCCAAACCAAGCCACGTGACATCGTACCATCCGAGTTGACATGATAAGTGTTATTTGCCTTATCAAAGATATACTGGTTTGTTACCATTTTACCTAATTTATCAAAGTAATAAGTATTCCCACTATCATCTTGACCAAATCCATCTCTCAACTCAACACCGTTTGGCATGAAGTAGTAAGTACCATTCTTTGTATCAGTATTAGTACTGATAACTGTCAATGGGCTCTTTCCATCTTGAGAACGTGCCATGTATCCCTTGTCATCAAAATAATACCAATTACCGTTACCATCTTCAATAAATGTATCTTTAGCTTGATAACCGCTAGTAGAATAATACTTAACACCTGTCGCATCACTCGTAAAGCCTGTATTAGATTCCTTATTCATTAATTGTAATGGTAAGAAAACTTCATCTGTTTTAGCAATGTTAAAGTATTGATTTGAAGCCCAATCTTTCAAAACATAATGTGCACCGCGACCTTGTAGGCTACTACCATTAAGATACTTAGCTGACCATTCCTTTATTTTGACAGATGGATCAATTGGTTCCCCAGTTGTTGCTTGGATTTCACTAAACAGTGTTGGATACAAACTTTGAAGAAGTGATAGATATTCTCCACCATATTGTGCTTGATATTTGCCACCACCCTTAGTCTTAGCAGCATACAAGACATCGTTCAGTTCAGAATCATTAACCGCATCCCCATTAACTGTACTTTTATTAACCGCAACAACTTCATAATCAGGGAAATTATACAGTTGATCAGGAACCCAATCAGCCATAACTTGAATGCCGGTATTATTGATTGTATTAATAGAATGCAACGCTTTAATGGCATCACGCAATTGTTGAACATTACCATATTTAGTTGGTGTATCAAAACCTAAATCATATCGATCAGTAAATGCATAACCATTATCAATCGTTGAATCAATAAAAGTACCATCTTGACTAGAACGATATTGCGGTGCTAACTGGAAACTCGTAACTCCCCAGCTCTTAAATAATTCCAAACTTTCTGGTTTTGCAATAATTGCATTAGTATATTCATCTGCAGGTGTACTATCTGTTGGTTTCTCTTGGAAATTAGAAAAGCCTTCATAAATCAGTTGCGAGTCCAAACTATCATTTGAGTGGAAACTAGAACCATCATTAGTAACAGTATCCGTACTTTGCGTACGAGCATCTTGATCTGAGGCAGCACCAACAGGAACCCATGCGCCGAGATAACCAGAAACTTGAACATTTTCAACACCATAAATCAAGTCATTACCAAGTATTAGCTGACCATCACTATTTGTACGTAATACCGGTGCACCAGTGTCAGTATTATATACTTTTAGTCCGTCTTTTGTCGTCAAAAGTAACGCTCTATAATCTTGATTGGCATGAGACTTACCCATATTCAAAATAACTTTTTCATTATTGGCTAAGTTCAAATTAGGGTTATTACTGATAACAACGCCGATACCTTCGTGAACACCTTCGGCATTTTTGTCAACGACTGTATTAGCATCATCGATACCTTTACCATATCGAACGCTTGTCAAAATGTCATCATGTCCATTCACAAACTCATCACCAGAATGTTGTGACTGTCCACCTGCTACATACTTAATTCTGGCTTTCATCAAAGCATCAATAGCTTCAAAGTATGGTGTTTTTTCAGCCATATACTTACCGTTATCAGTATATAGATCACCATAATACACACGAGGAATAGTATCTTTATTTGTTAATAGCAATGAATAGGCACTTGGCAAGTTGGAAAGTGTGTAAACTTTGTTGGACCCAAACTCGTCTTCATTATATTTCTTAAAAGCGGCGTCAACTTGTTCCTGAGTTGCCATGAAACCATTTGTCCCAGGATACATCATTGAAATAATGCTAGCAAGATTTTCTTGAACCTTACTATCATGTGCTCGAATAAAACTATAGTTAGGTGTTATAGTGCCATTATCTGCAGTATTCTTACGACTAACTAATGACCCATGATTCAAATAATCTAACATGGACTTTCGATTATTTGCAGAATTAGTCAAACTATCCACTAATGAAAATTGCTGATTAGCATCCATCGTTAGTTGATTATTACCCAATTGAGCGTTTTTATCTACTGAATCAAAATCCCAATTTTCCAGAATTGAAATATGTTGATTAGCGTTCTTATCACTTTGGTCAATCTGATATGCTTGCTTAAAGTAATCACCAGCTATCTTAAGTAGATCGGCATCCACATTTCCAACAGCATCAATACGAATACTATCAAAATTAGCATCCTTATCATTAGCAGTAATCGATCCGAAATTCATCAAGTAATATAGCCAGTTTAGCTGTTCAGCTTGCACAACAGGGTTTGAATTATCTACATCATTTGCAAGCAGTAATTCAAAACCTCCGGCGCTAGGGTTGCTACCATCCAAATTAGCTAACACACGATGGAATAAACGGTACTTAGAGTTTTGATCTGGTGTCGCATCATTATTCAAATATTTAACGAATCCTTTTGTTAACGACGTTGTACTCGTATCTGGATTTTCACTGTCAATATTCCAAGCAGGACGACTATTAACAAATTTCTCCATCTCTGATCGCAACCATGCCGTATTATTCGTTAGCGTAATCTTTCGTTCAATATTAGCTTGAACACCTATAGCTGCTTCGTTCAATGTGTTTTGTGAATCGTCGACAGTATAAACTTTAGGTTGGTCGTTTAGACCAACATTTTGCATATAGTTAAGGTAAGAAACCTGTGTCTCTTTATCCGGCCACCAAGTCATCAATAATGGACGCAAATCAGAATCAGATGATGCGGTCCATGTTTGGCCATCTTTCAAAATATCTGTAGGCCGATACCAAGTATCTGCTGTTAAGAAGCCATCAACATTTTCAAAACTCTTAGCATCATAAGACTTTGCAGCGTTATGTGGTGTGTTTTCGTTATTTTGTGATGTTAATCCTTGTTCAAACTGATACTCAATTGTTGTTTTACCAACACCCGTCTCAGCATCAAAATACATAAATTGCTTATTGAAAATACCGGCATAATTCTTTTTAAGATGCCCTTGCTCATCCAAATAATAGCTTTTACCATTAATTGATTGTAAACCAGTTAGCATTTTACCACTATCATCAAAGTAGTAAGTATTACCGGATGCATCATTACTAAAGGACTTTTTTACTTGATTACCTTGTGCATCATAACCTTGTAGTTGTCCATTAACTTTTTGAGTATTAGCTACTGCATTACCACTGTTAGGATCGAGATAAATGGTCTTGCCATTGGCTTCAACAAACTGTCCCTTGACTTGTAAACCATCGGTACCGAAATACTGTACATTACCATCAATATTTTGTAAGCCAGTTAATTGTTTACCATCTTTTGAGATATAAACAAAACCGTCACCCTTAGCCTCATAATGTCCACCAGTAACAACTTCTTGCTTTTCAGCTGTTACAGCCTTTTTATCTGCTACTTTTTTAGTAGTATTTTTAGACGTATCAGTTGATGTCTTTGTATCTGCGGCCTTATCAGTTGCTGTCTTGCCTGCAACGTCTGTACTTGCTGGCTTAACTGCTTCTTCTACCTTTTTATCAGTAGTAGCGTTTGTATCTGCGGCCTTATCAGTTGCTGTCTTGTCTGCAACATCTGTACTTGCTGGCTTAACTGCTTCTTCTACCTTTTTATCAGTAGTAGCGTTTGTATCTGTGGCCTTATCAGTTGCTGTCTTGTCTGCAACATCTGTACTTGCTGGCTTAACAGCATCTTCTACCTTTTTATCAGTAGTGGCGTTTGTATCTGTGGCCTTATCAGTTGCTGTTGTCGTCTTGGCTGTTTCAACCACGGCTTTAGTGTCTACAGTATTTGTATCTGCTGCAGACTTCGTGGTATCGTCTCCCACCTTAGAATTCGTGGCAACGACTGCGGTATCTTGTTGTACGTCAGCGTGCGCAACTGTTGTAACACTTGCCGTCCCCATTGCGGCGAACATTGTTGCGGCTACAACCCAACTTTTACCGGCTTTGTATAACTTCTTCCGTGTGATTGACTCTTGCTGTCTCATTAATCTCTCCCATTATGGATATGAAAAAATAAATTTTCAAACTTTTGGGCCATGTAAAACCCGTATTTTAATTAAACATTAAATATTCAACGTTGTACACAAAAAAATGGTAAATGTTATGCGAATTTAAATATTGTGACAACATAATGTAATTTATCAAAATGTCTTGACGTCCATGATCTAACCTAGTATAGTTATTGCTAATCTTAAGTTCACTTTGATGAAGAGAGAAAAGCAAATTAAAAATGTTGTAGAGAGCTTATGTTATTGGTGAAAATAAGTACTTTTTAACTTGTTATGGCAACTCTTGGAGAATTGTAATTAAGTCATGATATGAAGTTGCTTGACCCTTGAGTCAAGAAATAGGGTGGAACCGCGTTAATTGACGTCCCTATGTCAAATTACATTTGGCATGGGGATTTTTATATGCCCATGCAAAAGGGGTTTAATATGAACAACGAGAATTCTCGCGAACTATCGCGAAGTTTGAAGTCGCGCCACATTCAAATGATTGCCATTGGTGGTGCTATTGGAACAGGATTGTTCCTTGGATCTGGATCAGCTATTAAATCAGCAGGTCCATCATTAATTTTAGCGTATATGATTACCGGTGGTTTTGCCTATCTGATGATGCGTGCAGTTGGTGAATTATTACTTTCTAACACTAAAATGCGTTCATTCATTGATTTTATCCGTGTCTATCTCGGTGAAAAATGGGAATTCGCCATCGGTTGGGCTTACTGGTTATCATGGGCAAGTTTGGCCATGGCTGATTTAACTGCCACAGGAATTTACTTGCGTTACTGGTTCCCTTGGTTACCACAATGGGTTACACCACTCATTGTCATCCTTTTACTGGTTGCTATGAATCTAATGAATGTGCGCTGGTTTGGTGAATTAGAATCCGGTTTTGCATCAATTAAAATCATTGCCATTTTGGCCTTAATTATTGTTGGTGCCGGTATGATCACAACTGGCTTTCACACTGGTGATAACACCGCTTCTTTAACTAATTTAGTGAACCACGGTGGCTTCTTTGCAACAGGATGGCACGGTTTCCTATTTGCCTTTCCAATGGTCATTTTTGCGTTTACTGGTATCGAAATGGTTGGGTTAACTGCCGGAGAAACTGAAAATCCTGAAAAAGACTTGCCTAAAGCTATTAACTCAGTGCCAATGCGAATCGGTTTGTTCTATGTTGGATCAATGATTGTTATCATGTCAATTTATCCTTGGAATAATATTAACGCTGCACAATCTCCGTTCGTTCAGGTTTTCTCTGGTATGGGTATTAGCTTTGCTGCTACAATTGTTAACTTTGTTGTCTTGACGTCTGCTTTGTCAGCTGCCAACTCGGCTATTTTCTCAACAAGTCGTACCTTGTACGTCCTTGCCAAAAACAAGCAAGCGCCAGCTTTCTTCGGGAAAATTTCACGTCATCAAGTACCGGTGAATGGTTTAATCGTCTCTTCAGCTATCTTTCTAGCTATCGTCCTATTAAATTATTTCTATCCCTCACAGATTTTCACTTTGATTACCGGTGTGGCAACTATGAGCTTTATCTTCGTCTGGATTCTATTACTTGTGGCTCACTTGAAATACCGTCGAACACCTAACCGTAAAGAGCATGCGTTTAAAATGCCGTTTGCACCATACAGCAATTACCTAACCATTGCTTTCTTCGCTAGTGTACTTGTGATCCTCGCCTTCAACCCAGAAACCCGTATCTCAGTCATTGCGACAATCATTTTCTTCATGATGTTAGTTGGTGGCTATTCACTACTTAATTGGAATAAACGTAACTAAATAATGACATAAAAACACGACCCAACTTACGTTGGATCGTGTTTTTTATTTATGATACGGACTACCTTGTTGGATCATAAAGGCGCGATAAATCTGTTCAATTAAAACTAACCGCATTAATTGATGTGGCAAAGTTAATAAACCAAAACTCATCTTAAAATTAGCGCGTTGTTTAATTTCTGGCGTTAAACCTAATGAACCACCAATGATAAACGTAATTGTCGAAAAGCCATCTAACGTAATGTTGGCCATCTTGTCCGCAAACTGTTCCGACGGCACTTGCTTTCCTTCAATTGCTAATGCAATGACATAGTCACGATCACCAATTTTACTTTGAATACGATCACCTTCTTTTAGCATAATTTGTTGGTTTTGTGCAGCACTAGCTTTTTCTGGTGTTTTTTCATCGGCTAATTCAATGATTTCAACATGTGCAAAACGTGATAGACGCTTTGCGTATTCAGCGATACCATCTTTCAAATACTTTTCTTTTAACTTACCCACAGTAATTAACTTAATATTCATTTTAAACCCTCATATATTTTAAATATTTATCAGTTCTCGCTAACTACTCGTTTCGATGTAGTGCATCTTGTTTTTAACAAGTTATCCACACGAACAAATTAATTTTAGATAACGAACAATCCTTATTATATCAGCATTTAATCTGTTCGTCTTATATGTTATCAACAGATAATCCGTTATTTATCAAAAAATGTGGAAAACTTTTTCAACTGTTTTATTTATTGATTTTATCAAAATATGTTGAATCTATTATGATTTATCCACAGTTATCCACATACTTATGAACATCTGTGGATAAGCACACATGTTCGGGTTTATAATCACTGAATTGTTTCTATTTTTCGTTCAGTTTTTGACATCATTTTTCCAAATATTAGATTTAAAATCACTTACTATTTGGTTTTTTACGAACAAATAATTTTATTAACAAAATAAAATACCTCTTTGCTTAACATCCCCTGATTTTAGCCGTAAATTTGTTCGATTTTAATATTTCTTAATAAATAAAGGTACTTTTCAACATTTTATCAAAAGTTTTCCAAAAAATATTAAAAGTTATTATAACTTTTCAACATTTTATTGTATTTATCCACAATTTTGATGTTTCTTAAGCAAAATAAAAAAAGGCTGAGTTCACAGCCCTTTTATTTTAACTTGCTAATTTTTGCGTTAACTTAACATTAACAGTCTTCTTGTCCGAACCATGATAATAAGTCACCTTAATCGTATCACCTAACTTATGCTTATAAAGTTCTTCACGTAACTCACCTTGACCACTAATTGACTGACCATCAATACCGGTAATAACGTCGTATTTCTGTAATCCAGCTTTTTGCGCAGGACCATTCGCTGTTACACTCATAATCACTACGCCACCCGTTACAGTATCAGGTATCTTCAATGTATTCTTCTGTACATCAGCAGGTACTTCAGATAGATTAACAAGGCCAATACCGATGGCAGGTCGAATAACACTACCATCCTTAACTAACTTATTAATAATGTCAACGACTTGATTAGACGGAATAGCAAATCCCATCCCCTCAACATTTGTTCCAGAAGATGACGATGATAATTTCATCGAATTAATCCCGACAACCTGACCGGCCAAGTTGATTAATGGACCGCCCGAATTTCCAGGATTAATCGCTGCATCAGTTTGAATAACAGTAGAACCGCCATAACTCTGACCATTCTCAGACTGCTCTTCAACTAATCGTTTCGTTGCGGACACAATCCCTTGTGTCACTGATGATGCATACTCCGAACCTAACGGTGAACCAATTGCAAGAACGGTCTGTCCCACATTTAATTTATCCGAATCAGCAAAACTCGCTACTGTACTAATATTCGCTGCATCAATTTTTAAAACGGCTAAATCAGTCATTGCATCATGACCAACGAGGGTTGCGTCTAGCTTTTTACCGTTATGTAATAGGACCTGAATCTTACTAGCACCATCAATAACATGGTTATTCGTTGCAATATAAGCTTGACCATTCGCCTGCTTATAAATGACGCCAGAACCTTCTGATGCGGTAGATAGCTGTCCTGTACTACTTGTGCCCGAACGTTGATAATTCAAAACAGATACAACAGCATTGGCAATTTTATTGTATGCTGTGGTGGCGTTATTTTTACTTGTTGAAATCTTCTTTGTTTCTTTAGATGACGTTACCGTTGCTTGATTACTTTGATTGGCTTGCAATTGATTATAGCCGTACTGGCCACCTAAAGTTAACACACCGCCAATGACACCAGCTATGATGCCCGTTCCAATAATTTTTGTTAACGCTTCCTTTTTCATATCAACCCTCATTTCTCACAATAATTACATACAGGATAACATATGGGATTAAAATAACTTTAAATTAACCTAGCTTGTTAGATTTTCACCAGTAAAAGCATTGATTTTAACTAACTGCTGCTTACCATTAGAATGTGTCACAACAAATATCCAAACCGGCAAATAAATGTCATAACCATTAACTGTTAATTGCGTATCATAGCCCAAAAGACCACGGCCAACAACATCCCCACTATTGAGTTCATTAAACTGATACAAATCGATTAAAGCATCTTTTTCGGTAATCGTCACACGTTCATCACGTAGCCGTTTAATATGCGTGACTTTAGTTTGTGTAAAACGAGTCAGTTCTTGTTTCCTATTATACGAGAAAATCAGCTGTCCGCCAACACTTAACACTGGTAAGCCAGCCATAGTTTGTGAGTAATAAGATTGGTCATCAGCCAATTGTGTCAATAAGGCATTATGTTGATAGCCTTGTGCATTGGCAATTTTTTTTGCCACTTTCTGTGTAGGTAATTGTATATTGTGGCGCTGACTAAATTGCACTTCCAATGTATTTTGTCTAATTTTACTAGAATAGGTCGGCAACAATTGATACGTTTCATCAAATTGGTAATCTGGCTTAGCTGCAATGTAGTTCGCATATTCTCTTTTGTTACTAAATTGTGGTAAGTCAATTTTCTGACGACGCATTTCTTGGATCACGTTGCTTGATGCGTTGGTCACTTGCGTATCACTTTGTCGCCCGCTACGCCACCAGTTAAACAGGAACAAATCAACCGCAATAAACAATATAATCATCAAAACTTGAATTCGTTTAAATTGCATTGTTCCTCCTGACTTGTGGGCTATGACTTAGCATGTTCTTTTAAAAATTGTTCTAGACTCATCCATTGATTATGGGTTTCGATCATCCAAGTCGGCTTCATGTCAACCGCAGCATTCGAATTATTATTGGATACCCACTGATAACCAGGCGTAATAGACTGATAATCATTGGCGCTAATTTTAGCATCTTCAAGCTCTTTAAGCACTGTTGCAGTATCTGCCAATGTGACATCCGCACCATCATTAGGTACCGGAATACCGAGTTCATTTAATGAATACGTACTTGTGACACGTCCCTTATTATCGAAGGAAATCGTAATTGCACCACTCGGGGACTGATAATAAACAGGAATGCCTTCTACAATCGTACGGAAAGTCAACTTTTTCCCATCATCAAAATTCTCGTAGAATCGTGTATCAGAAAAATTAATTTTTAGTAAATTCAACTGTGCGAAAGCAATCGCCATACGTTCATTATATTTAGTCACAGTATTACGCGTTTTGTCTGAATCCCGATAACGTACAGTGTTGGCATTGCCATCGTAGACCAAGCTTTGACCAGTGATTTTGTTCACGTATGTGCGTTGCTGATTCTTTGTTGTAATGTCAATTTGGTTTAAAGTACCCAGAAGCGCGGAAACATAAATAGATGGATCACGTCGATTAATCAAATAAGAATAAGTCGGCAAATGAATTTTATCTTGATAAAAGACGCTAATTTTTTGATTAATATTGCCAAAAGTTACCCGCGTTTTTTCTGTTGATTTAACCAACTGCTCTCGTGTTTGGACGGCATTCACATGACTCACTTTGACAGTCGTAATACTGTGAGTTCGTGTATTAATAAAGTATCCAGAACCAGAACTGCCTAATGACAAAACAAAATAATCAAAACTAAAATTTTTCTTAGCTGAAATATCTTGATTATAGTAAGAATTAAAGTATTGCATTGGTATCACATCAGAATAACGGAAAATTTGTGTGTTGGACTGCTTTAACAGTGTCAACATTTCTTGATTACTCGCTTTTTTGGTTCCCACATCCGAAAATTCAAGTTTATTCAGTAAATGATAAATACTGCGTAATTGCCGTGTTTGCGGATGTTGAATGAGATACTGTTTGGCATGTTCATCACTATAAATATATTGCGTTGGTCTAAAAATATCTAATGTTTGGGTAATTGGCGCATCGGGCGTAGTATTTTCCTTCTTTTCAGAATTCATAAAAATCATACCCGTTAATGCAAAACTGCCAAGTAAAAGTACCGATAAAGTGACACCTAAAACCCAAGCTTGTAGTCTTGCATTTTGATTATGCATCCCAATCTTCCCCCTCGATTAAGTCATCCTCAACATAGGCAAGCGAAATATAGAAAGTTGAGCCCCTGTTTTCCACAGAATCTACCCAAATACGACCTTTAAACTTTTCCACAACTTCCTTGGAAATAGCCAATCCTAGTCCCGTACCACCTTGCGCACGTGACCGTGATTTATCAACTCGGAAGAAACGATTAAAGATATTGTCCAAATCCTTACGTGGAATACCTAATCCCTCATCGCTAATACTTAAAATAGCACGCGTCTTGGTTTTGATCAGTCTTGCTGTAATCGTGCCACCATCAGGAGAGTATTTAACCGCATTATTCATAATGTTGTCTAAAACTTGGGTAAATTTATCTGGATCAACTTCCACCCAAACATCTTGTTTTGTAAATTCACGTTGAATTTTATACTGTTTATTGCCGTTATCTTTTTTGGCATCATTTTCCAAAATCATATCAAAGCGATCCAATACAAAATTGAATAAACTATTCAGGTTAACAATCTCTAACTTCACTTCCATAGTGCCTTGATCCAAACGAGAAAGCTCTAGTAAGTCGTTAATCATCCGGATCATGCGCTGTGTTTCATCTTGAACCACACCCAAAAAGTTATGTGACATTTCAGGGTCGTCAATCGCGCCATCAGCTAAAGCATCGACATATGAACGCACTGATGTTAATGGTGTCCGTAGTTCATGTGATACGTTAGAGACAAACATTCTTCTTTCCGAGTCGATACGTTGTTGCTCAGTAATATCATGCAAAACAACCACTAGACCAGAAATAAAACCAGATTGTCGTTTAATCAATGAAACATAAGCTTGCACCAACAAGTCATGACTATCATCCGATAAATCAATGAGAAAATCGTCTAAATTCTCCAGCATGTCTCGTAATTTACGCTTACCTTGTAAATGTAATAGATCAATAACATTGGAACCCAATGCTTCCTCCGGAGTTTTACCCACAAAATTAGCTGCAGCTTGGTTAATAATTGTGATTTCTCCACGACGATTTGCTGCCAAAACACCATCTGCCATATGTGTCAAAACAGAATCAAGCCGATTACGTTCCGAGTTAACGGCTTCCGTGGATTCTTCCACTCTTGTTGATAACTCATTCACAGATATGGCCAACTGACTCAACTCATCAACGCCATAAATATGGTTCACCATTGAATAGTCACCTTGAGCAATACGTGTTGTTTGCTCATTAATTTTTTCAATGGGACGTGTTAAAGTTCGTGCCAAAAATAGCGCTAAGGTAATACTAACAAATAGCGCTAAAGCACCGGCAATCACAAAAAGACGCATCACATTGTTAATATTACGATAGACTTTTGCCAAACTAGCTTTGATCACCACAACACCAATAGCATCGTTCGTTCGGCCAGAATTGACAGTTAAAGGCATGGTTAAGATTTGCTTACGCACACCACTTTCATTGACCATTTGTGACTTTAGATAGGACTGGTCATCAGATAACGCTTTTTGTGCATTAATATCTGTTGTTTTTTGGCCAATTGTTTGTTGACCTGAGACAGATATTGTACCTCTAATAACGCCTGTATTATCAATGACTTGAATTTCTTCAATGTCAGTATTATTTAATCCAGATAGAATATCTTGAATTCTATGATTCGCATCATTGGTATTCGATTTTTGCAATGCCCCATTCAACTGATCCGTCACGTATTTTTGTAACTTGATCTGTTGCTGGAATGTTTGTAAATTCTGCCGTTCCATTTGGCGTACAAAAAAGGCACCCAAAAGTTCGAGCGCCACAATCATCAGTAGCACAAATACAAGCGCAATGCGAAAACGAATAGATTGAAAAAATTTAGTTACATTTTTCACTATTGCATGTCTCCTACTGATTTTTAAAAGAATCGTTATTTGTTAAACGTTTGTCATATATTATCACACATCGTTTATTAAAGACAACTTACTCTTCAGTTGGTCGTAGATAATAACCAACACCTCGACGAGTAGCTAACCAATTTGGATGGCTAGGATTATCTTCAATTTTCTCACGCAAACGACGCACGGTCACATCAACTGTACGGACATCACCGAAATAGTCATAACCCCATACTTGTTGTAATAAATGTTCACGTGTCATGACTTGGCCAATATGTTGTGCTAAATAGTACAATAATTCAAATTCTCGATGCGTCAATTCAATGTCCACACCGTTTTTTGAAACCATATAAGCTTGCGGATGAATCGTTAAGTCCCCTAACTCAATATCCTCAGTGCTATCTACCACTGCATCTGTATTTTGCACGGTTACCTTTTGGCGACGTAAGTTTGCTTTAACACGTGCAACTAATTCCCGATTTGAAAAAGGTTTTGTGACATAATCATCAGCACCCATCTCTAAACCAAGTACCTTATCAATCTCACTATCCTTAGCGGTCACCATAATAACTGGGGTATCATCATTTGATCTAATTTGTCTGAGGACCTCAATACCATCAACTTCTGGTAACATTTGATCCAATAATACCAAATCAGGTGATTCATCGCTATATAAGCTCAATGCCTCTTTACCGTCTGCAGCAGTAATGACATCATAGCCTTCCTTAGTAAGGTTAAATTTAATTATATCTGAAATCGGTTTTTCATCATCGACAACCAAAATTTTACTCATGGCCGTACTCCTTTTTAAAAACGCTTATGCATTATAGTATTACTAATTTAGTATATCATTTTTAAAGACTATGTCATAATTGATCATCTTTGTATACTAAAAAGCAGCCCTTGGCTGCTTTAAAACAGGATATTAGCTTAGTTATCAAGTCTGTGAAAACGCGTCACGAATAATGAACTAATCGCCTCATTATTGCTGACACGACGAATTGCTTCACCAATTAACTCAGCAACTGTTACAATCTCCAACTTATCGAAATATTTATCCTTTGGTAATTGGATTGAATCCGTTAAAATGACCTTAGTAAATGGTGAGTTTTGTAGACGCTCAACGGCTGGTCCAGACAAAACAGCGTGTGAAGCCACAACATAAACTTCCTTGGCGCCATGCTTCATGACGAGTTCGGCACCTTGTGTAATTGTACCGGCAGTGTCAATCATATCATCAACCATGATGGCGATTTTACCATCAACATCACCAACAATACTACCAATTTCAGCCACATTTGGCTTAGGGCGACGCTTATCGATCACAGCCACTGGTGCTTCTAATTCGAGTAAGTTATTCAAATTACGGGCACGCGTCATGCCACCATGATCAGGTGATACAACCACGGCGTTTTCTTTGTCCGCAATACCTGATTCAATTAAATAATCTGCTAATAATGGAGCACCCTGAAGATGATCCATTGGGATATCAAAGAATCCTTGAATTTGAGCAGCATGTAAATCCAAAGCCAAAACACGTGTTGCACCCGCACGTTCTAACATGTTTGCAACAAGTTTTGCCGTAATGGGTTCGCGTGATCGTGCTTTACGATCTTGACGCGCATACCCATAATAAGGCAAGACAACATTAATTTGATTGGCACTCGCACGACGAAGTGCATCAATCATAATTAACAATTCCATCAAATTATCATTAACCGGCGCTGAGGTTGATTGTATCACGAAGACATTGTCTCCTCGAATACTCTCTTCAATGTTAATTTGTACTTCACCATCGCTAAATCGCTTAACTGAAATTTTACTTAGCGGAACACCAACAACGTTCGCAATTTTTTGCGCAAGTGGTTCGTTTGAACTCAATGAAAACAGTTTCAATTTAGGTTCTGTCATGTCTGGCTCCAAATAATTTTTTACGATATATTCTAAATCACACTACTTCTATTTTAGCAAAAAAATCCGACTAAGCCTATAGCTTAATCGAATCTCAATCATGATCGTGGTTAATTTTAAGACATTAGTTGATTCAACACTTTTAGTGCATCGTCATAATCCGGTTCATCTGCAACCTCTGGTACGATTTGTGCATATTGTACAGTGCCTGATGCATCAACAATATAAAGAGCACGCGTATCAAAGCCTAGTGCAGGTACATACAGATTCATGGCATAGCCAAATGACTCTTGTTCGTCAGATAGCATCTTCAAGTTGTTAATACCTTCAGCCGCACACCAATCTTTTTGTTCGGCTGGTGTATTGGTTGATATCGTCAAAAATTGAATATTTGGGTACTGGTCAACGGTTTTATTAAAGTGACGTGTTTGTAATGTACAAGTCCCCGTATTTAAATCTGGTACAACAGAAATCAACGTTAATTGACCAATTAAATCAGCGGTTTTAACTTTATTACCACTGTCATCTTCTAACTTAAAATGTGGTAGTGTTTCGCCAACTGCTACTGGTGTTCCTTCTAATTCAACGATTTTACCTTCTACTGTAACGTTCATAGTTGCACCTCCAATGCATACTGTTCAATTACTCGCGCGACACCTGAGCGATTATTCGTATCTGTTTGACAATTAGCCACTGCCTTAATTTTATCAATTGCGTTGCCCATTGCAACACCAATACCAGCTCGTTCAATCATAGAATAATCATTTTCCTGATCGCCGATGGCCATTGTTTCGGAAATATCAATGCCTAACACCTCGACTAACGCTGCTAAAGCATTACCCTTAGAGGCTTTGGCATCAATAAATTCCAAATTATTGGCAGTTGAACGAATAACATTAACATGATTTGCGATTTCTGCTGGAATGGCTGCTTGAACGGCATCCAATTCATCACTCTCAGCATTGGCAATAGCCTTAATGAAGTCGATTTCATTTAGCTGTGCATCTTGGTCAAGTACATATAGTGGTAAATTAACTAAACTATTTTCAAAACTTGCCCAGCGATGAATTGTATGATGTGTTGTATACGCAGCATCTCGTGTTTCAACTTGAACATATGTTGATTGTTCACGCATAAATTGATTAATTTTATGAAATTCTTTGACATCTAACGGCAGGCTAAATAATGTTTTTCGCCCATCTGCTGTTTGAACCATACCGCCATTATAAGTAATCACATACTGGTCCGAACCATAAATGCCAAGTTCATCTAAAATATCTCGAACACCAGGTAAGGGTCTTCCAGTTGTAATCACAATTTTAATACCTTGTGCTAGCGCTGTTTGAATGGCTTGTTTAACATCAGTCGTAATTTGACGGTCATCATTAAGCAATGTGCCATCAATATCAATTGAAATAACTTTTACTGCGGCCATAATTAGTATCCTTATTTTTAGTTAATAAATTACTTCCATTATACGTTACTCACGTGATTTCACAATACTATTTATCAATCAAGCCTGTTCATCATGAACTATCTTGTCAAAAGATTGCATGGCTTGTTGGATGATATCAAAATGCTGACCAACGTCTTGAACTTGATGTGCATCAGATCCATAAACCAGCGTAATGCCCATCTCATGTGCAGCTTTTGCGATATCCAAGCTAGGGTATGGCTCCCCATTGTATGGTTTGCTGATACCAGCCGCATTAAAATCAAGTTGATAATGGCGATTATGCAACATTTCCAAAATATCACGAATAGTGCTATAAATTTTATGATCAAAATCCGGTAAATCAAAATACTTTTGATACTTTCTAATCAGTGTCATATGGCCAATTCTAATATTAATATTTTGGGGTAACCCTGTAATAAATTCTACACTTTGGGCTAACGTTGCATAATAACGTTGGAAAAGTTCTTGTGGATTTGCTAACTCTAGCTTAAAACCTTCGGCTAATAACTCTGGTGAATAATCAATACCATATAATTGACCAGCACGATTTTTCATAAAATGAACGGACAGCACAATTTCATCAATCCAATCACTATTATCACGTAAAAATGCTCGAATTTGTGGTTCATAATCAGCAATATAATCAATTTCAAAGCCTTGCTTGATATTGATTTTTGCTGCATATTTTTTCTTCAAGCGGGTCACTTCAGCCTGATAGTCATTAAGCTCTTCCCAATGCATCGCACTATCATCTATAGGACCAATCGAATTTTTTAAAAAATCAAGAGGCAACGGCGCATGTTCACTCACTGTATACTCATCAAATCCTAAAGCAATTGCACGTTCTATATATTCTTCTAGTGATTGATTCGAGCCATGATGCGACCATTTTGTATGGGTATGGCCATCTTTTTTTAGCATAATCATTACCTCTTATGATATTAATAGTTTTATTCTATCGTTTGCACGTATAAAAGCAAACTAAAATATCACATTTTTTCAAAATAAAAAGTTAGCTCTTGGTTTTAACCAAAAACTAACTTTTATAAGTTATCCGAAATCATTTAAGTGTTCGAATGCTTCAAAGTAATAAGATTACTTCAAAGGACTCCATTCCCACTTAGTGAATTCTTCAATATCGCGACCTTCGTTACGAGTAACATCAAAGTGCTTTGCCAAAGTCTTATCCATTTGTTCGATGAACAAATCAGCCTTAGCTTGATCAACAACACCATTTGCTGACAATACCTCAACGGCTTGCTTAGCTTGGTGGAAACGATCTAGTTCTGAGTATACACGCATGTCGTAAGTTGTTGTGATGTCACCATCTTCACGGTAACCGTGTGGGTAAACATCGCCGCGGAACTTACGCTCGAAGAAGAAACTTTCGACTAAGTCTTCGAAACCGTGGAAACCAAAGATAACTGGTGTGTCAGGTTGGAAGAACTTGTCAAATTCAGCATCTGTCAATTCACGTTCGTCGTTCATCTTAGGTGTTGACTTCTTTTGCAAACGAAGTAATTCAACAATGTTCACATAACGGAACTTAACATCTGGGAATGCTTGGTTAACTAACCACAAACCAGCCAAAGTTTCGATAGTTGGTTCTGTACCAGCCGATGCAAATGTAATATCTACATCGCCTTCAGGTGCAGTAGAAGCCCAATCAATGATCTTCAAACCTTCGTTAGCCAATTCTTCAGCTTCTTCAACTGTAAACCATTGTTGACGTGGTTGCTTAGAAGCAACTAACAAGTTAACCTTGTGACGTTCTGAGAAAGCACGTTCTTGAACGGCTAACAATGAGTTTCCATCAGCAGGCAAATATTCACGAACGAAGTTACTCTTCTTTTCAGCCAAGTGTGTCAATAGACCTGGATCTTGGTGAGTATAACCGTTGTGATCTTGTTGGAAAGCAGTTGAAGTTGCAATCAAGTTCAATGATGGGTAATCATGACGCCATGATTGTTCTGATGCATGACGCAACCACTTGAAGTGCTGAGTAATCATTGAATCCACAACGCGCAAGAATGATTCGTATGAAGCGAAGATTCCAACACGACCTGTCAAAGTATAACCTTCAAGCCAACCTTCAGCTTGGTGCTCTGACAACTGTGAATCAATAATACGACCTTCTGGTGAAACAAGTTGGTCATTAGGTTCCTTAACTTCTTCCATCCATTGACGAGGTGTTACCTTGAACAAGCCCCACAAACGGTTTGACATTGTTTCATCAGGACCGAAGAAACGGAAACGTGTTGGGTTCAATTCTGAAACGGCACCCAAGTAGTTAGACAATGTTGCCATGTCCATGTTTTGCTTGTTATCTGCAAATTCCTTACCACGTGTATCATCGTTGATATCGTTAGCAAAGTCCTTCCAGTTAGGCAACTTCAAGTCTGAACGGTCCAAGCCACCATTTGTGATAGGGTTAGCTGACATACGCTTGTCACCCTTAGGTGCAATCGCCTTCAACTCATCCTTCAAAGAACCATCAGCATTGAATAATTCTTCTGGCTTGTATGAATTCATCCATTCTTCAAACTTTGGCAATGTAGAAAGATCACCTTGTTCCAAAGGCAATGGCACTTGGTGCGCACGGAATGAATTTTCGATAGGATTACCATCAGCGTCGTGAGTAGGTCCACCCCAACCCTTTGGCAAACGTGCGATAATTACAGGCCATGCAGCAATTGTACCGTCTTGGTACTTACCATTTTCACGTGCATCCTTTTGGATAGCTTGAATATCTTCAATAGCTTGATCCAAAACCTTAGCAGCAAGTTCGTGGTAAGCTGCGTAATCATGGATATCATCGTTTTCGATGAAGCGAGGTGAGTAACCCAAACCTTCAAAGAACTTTGTAATTTCTTCATCACTCATGCGTGAGAAGATTGTTGGGTTTGAAATCTTAAATCCGTTCAAATCCAAGATAGGCAATACGGCACCATCGTTCTTAGGGTTCAAGAACTTGTTTGAATGCCATGAGGCCATTGATGGACCTGTTTCAGATTCACCATCACCAACAACTGCAAAGGCAATTTGATCAGGATTATCAAATACTGCACCGAAAGCGTGGCTCAATGAATAACCCAATTCACCACCTTCGTGCAATGAACCTGGTGTTTGAGCAGTCATGTGTGAACCAATTCCGCCTGGGAATGAGAAACGCTTGAACAAACGGCTCATACCTTCAACGTCCTGAGTAATTTCAGGATAATCATCAGTATATTCACCATCCAAGTATGCGTTTGTAACCATGACTTGACCACCGTGACCAGGGCCACCGATGTAGAACATGTTAACATCATACTTGTTGATCAAACGGTTTGCATGTGCATACAAGAATGTTTGACCTGAGATTGTACCCCAGTGACCAATAGGCTTAACTTTAACATCTTCAGCCTTAATAGGTGTGTTAGTAACTGAGAACAATGGGTTGCTCTTCAAGAAGATCATCCCAGCTGACAAATAGTTTGTTGCACGCCACCACTTATCAACGAGTTCCAAGTACTCTTTTGAATCGTAATCTACCATGAGATTAGTTACTCCTTTAATCTTTGCGAGAATCGTAAACCACGAATCGATTGCTCCGCTATTTACACTATTAATTATAACGCATTTTAGATAAGTGTTTCAACTTTTTAAATCATTGGTGCGACCCAATCGTTATAATGGCTAAAATTTACTCGCCATCCAAGCTTACAAAAGCGCTATAGTGTAAATACTGGTAATGAAGTCGCATAGTTGTATACTCTAATGGCGTCCCATCATCCATAAAAAAGATTCCCTCCATAATACCCACAGGTTCGGTTGGAGACAACTCTAACAATGTTTGATCTTCGTTGTTACTAGGTTCTGCCATAATCGTCATAAATGATTTAGTAACACTACGCTTTTTTGTGCGTTCAACATACTCATAAACTGATCCTGATACATCTTTTTGCGTTAAACTAGGTAATACACGAATCGGCACATACCCATTTTCAATCATGAAGGGTTTACCTGCTAATCGACGTAATCGCTTAATCCAATAAACAAAGTCATCTTCATTTAGAAACAGTGCCAATTGCTGTTCTTTCGTTGCAGGTAAGACCTGAAAATCTAACACTTCAATCGTAGGTGTTTCGCCATGAATACGAAATGAGTCGGTGACCCCAAGATTAGAGCCATTATATCTAAAAATATCTTGATTTTTCAGATATAATGGATTCACAAAAGTACCACTACCACGTTTCTTAAAAATAACACCCTGCTGTGCTAAGACATTCAGTGCTCTTTTAATTGATGAACGCGAGACATGATACTGTTCAGCTAATGTACGCTCATCCGGTAACTTCATACTGGGAAATTCACCACGATATATTTTTTGTTTTAAGTCGGCTTGCACCTTGATATAAATAGCTTCTAACATAACTGTAATAGTATAGCATACTGGTCAGACCAATTAATAGTCAGCAGTAATTAATTCTAATCGTGGTAAAATATTTATATTATGGCAAAGAAAAAAATAAAGAAAACATTACCTGAGCACATTATGGATGCCCATCAGGTTAATTATGAACATCTCGAATTAAATATTTTGGATAAAACTGATGAAGAAATTACACAATTACTTGATCATTTTCAAGTTAAAAAATCAGATATCTACAAAACACTAGCTGCTCACGGTGACAAAACAGGGCCGGTTGTTGCTGTTCTACCAATCACACAACATCTCTCAACTAAAAAATTGGCAAGCGCTTCTCATAATAAAAAAGTCAAAATGATTCCCATGAAAGAATTAGAGAAGACAACTGGTTATATTCACGGTGCCAACAATCCAGTAGGTATTTGGCAAAATAAAAAGTTCCCCATTTATTTTGATATGACCGCACAAAATGCTGACTACATTATTGTCAGTGCTGGTGAACTTGGTCAATCTGATAAAGTAAACCCACAACAAATGGCAACACTCGTGCAAGCCGACTTTGCTGACCTATTAGAGCACAACGATGATTAATATCAACGAATAAAAAAATGAGCTAAATTAATAGCTCATTTTTTATTACCAAACTTTTGGATCTGGCGCTCCAGCAGCCATATCATCACGATATATTGGCGCCATTGGACTAAATTTAAATGTTGGTTTATTAAACATCAATGTTGCAGTGCCTCGAGCACCCGACCGATTTTTTTCAATAATAACTTCAATCGGTCCTGTCTCCTGCTGCTCTTGGTCTCGCGGATCACCTTCATCATCTGATTCGCTATCTCGATAGTAATCTTCACGATACAAGAAAGCCACAATATCTGCATCTTGCTCAATAGAACCCGACTCACGAATATCCGATAATACCGGACGCTTATCTTGACGCGCTTCCACACCTCGACTCAATTGTGATAATGCCAAAATAGGCGTATGTAATTCTTTAGCCAACTTCTTTAAAGAACGTGAAATATCTGACACTTCTTGCTGTCGATTCTCATGATTATTTGATTCAATCAATTGCAAGTAATCAATGACCACCATGCCAACAGGATGCGGATTTTCAATGCGTTGTTCCTTGGTCATTTGATTTAATAAATCTTTTTCTAAGGTACGCAACTTAGCCGTAATCTGGCTCATTTTAATACCTGGTGTATCGTCCATATAAATTTGCATATTTGATAAAGACTGCATAGCTAATGTCAAAGCTTGCCAATCATCATTTGTCATCTGACCAGTAGTCAGATGATTAGAGTCAATAGCACCTTCGGCAGCAACCAAACGATTGACTAATGAAACCGCACCCATTTCCAAACTAAAGATGGCCACAGGTACTTTTTCATTTTTAGCAACATTCTTAGCAAGGTTCAATACAAAAGCTGTCTTTCCCACAGCAGGTCTGGCAGCAACAATGATTAGCTCATCTTCTTTGAAACCATGTGTATAATGATCCAATTCAGGATAACCAGTAGCTAATCCCGTCACATCACTTTCATTATTAGCAGCATTTTCAAGATTTTCGTTGAATTCTTCCAAAACTTTTTTAATTGTTTTGAAATCTTCATCCCCACGGTTATCAGCTATATTATCGATTTGGCGACTTAACTGATCTAAAACCGTATCGCTTGATTCAGAAGCCTCATACGCCGTTGAAATGGTACGGGTCAGGGTCTCGATAATCCGGCGTAAGACAGCTTTTTCACGTACAATATTTGCATAGTGACGCAAATTGGCAGCCGAAGCACTGGCTTCTGATATTTCAGCCAAATAAGCGACTCCCCCAACATTATCTAACTGTTGCATACTGTTAAGTTTGTCTTGAAGGGTTAACATATCGACAGGTCGCTGTTCATCTACCAATAACTGCATGGCTTTAAAAATTTGTTGATGTGCTTGCCGATAAAAATCATCAGGATCTAAAATCGCACTTGCTGCAACCATAGCAGAATCAGAATTGATATCAAAAAAAATCGCACCAAGAACCGCTCTTTCAGCATCAATGTCTTGTGGTACTTGCCGATACTCAGCCCCTAATGCAGGATTATCCATGCTTATCCCTCGCTAACATGAACACGTAGGTTAGCCGTAACTTCGTGATGTAACTTAACCGGTACATCAGTATACCCCAATGTTCTGATTGGCATCTTTAAATCCATCTTACGCTTGTCAATCTTAATACTATATTGATCAGATAGCGCCGCAACAATTTGTTTAGTTGATACTGCACCAAATAGGCGACCATCTTTACCTGTTTTTCCAGTTAACTCAACAACCGTTTTTGCATTTTCTAACTTTGATTTTAGTTGCTTTGCCTCATTCAAAACCGCTGCTGCTGTTTTGGCTTCGAATTTTTCTTTACCAGCTTGTGCTGACACATTGGCTGGTGTTGCTGGTAACGCTTTATGATTTTTAATTAAGAAATTATTGGCATAACCATCCGGAACATTCTTGACTTCCCCGCGCTTACCGCGTCCTTTAACGTCTTCTAAAAATATAACTTTCATATCATCCTCCGAATTTATTGTGATTACTCACTATATTGCTGTGAAATAACATCTAATAATTGTGATTTGACTTCCTCAGGTGTTATATCATCTATTTGAGTAGCCGCATTAGACAGATGTCCACCGCCACCCATTGCTTCCATAATTGTTTGAACGTTACGCTCGCCCGTTGATCGTGCTGAAATACCGACACGACCATCATTACGTTTAGTAATAACAAAGGAAGCATCAACACCACTCACTTGCAATAATTCATCTGCTGCTTGAGCGGTAATAATACCAGAATATATGCTATCATCTTCACCTGTTACGATGGCATTATCTTCTAATATTTCAACCATGTTCACAAGATGTGTCCGTGCTTTAAAATCACTAAATTGCTCTTTCATAAATGATTGTATCAAATTATTATCGGCACCGTTGGCACGCAAGTAACTAGCGGCATCAAACGTTCGCGAACCAGTACGCAACGTAAAGTTTTTCGTGTCAATTTGAATGCCACCTAACATTGCTGTGGCTTCTAATTTGGTAATTGGGGCTTCACTTTGATCTTGATACTGCAAAAGCTCAACTACCAACTCGGAAGTGGATGATGCATAGGGTTCAATATATGACAACAGTGGCTTTTCAGATAATCCGTCTTCTGATAAACGATGATGATCAATCACCACAACACGATTACCTAATCGTTTGAGTAATGTTGGTGCACTAGTAATAGATGCGCGCGCATGATCGACTAAGACGATCAGCGTTTGTTCACGTACAAGCTTTAGCGCCCGAGCCTCATCTACAATCGAATCATTAATCTCACTACCAGGTGCGACAATATCATTTGGTTGTTTCCGTAACTCTTTCAATAATAATATGATATCACTGTATACCGTTTTTTCATCTAACACCAAAAATGCCGGCTTGTTTTTAGTTTGCGCCAATCGCCAAACGCCTAACCCTGAACCAACAGCATCTAAGTCTGGTGAAGCATGTCCAACAATCATCACATTATCTGCTTGTTCAACGAGTTCGCCGATTGTTTGACTAATCATGCGCGCACGTACACGCGTTCTTTTTTCCATTGGATTAGTAGCACCACCATAAAAACGTGCTGCTGCTTTGTTGGATTTCACAACAACCTGATCACCACCTCGACCCAAAGCCAGGTCTAAGTTTGTTTGAGCTAACTTAGCTAACTGATTAATATCTCGTTCGCCATAAGCAATCCCCATGGATAACGTTAGTGGAGAATTTTGTTGAGCCGTTGTTTCTCGAATTACCTTTAAGACACTGAATTTATCATCCTCAACCACTTGCAATGCTTTTTGATAACCAAACATCATATAATGTACAGAATTAAGACGGCGCAAATAAATATCGTTCGCCAATGCCCAATCTGATAAAGCGCGTGTCACGTATGTTCTAAGTCCGGAAGCCTCTGACTCGCTCATACCGTCAGTAACTTCTTCATAGTTATCCACAGAAATCAACCCACTAAATATCTGGTGATCTTTATACTCTTCTGCTATTGCTGCATATTCACTAATATCAGTTAGATAAGCAACTCTCAAATTATGTTGTACATATACTAAGAACTGCTTATCTTGCCAAGTAATCGTATTCGTCTTCTTTGAATCAGAATAACTATCAATACTATTGGCTAATTGTTCGTCGACTTCTTTTAACGTTGAGCCTAAAATATCTCGTTCGCCAAAATACATTTGCATATAGGGATTAATCCAATCGATTTTACCTGCATCATTTAAAAGAATAATACCAATTGGCATGCGAATTAATGCTTCTTGTTCACTACGCAAAATACGATATCCAAGGCCTGATAAATAAGCTTGCGTATTTTCATTTACCTCTCTAAGCGCTCGCGTGCTATAAAAAAGACTTATCACAACAATGACAAACCACAGTAAACCAAATATCCAATTATAAAGTGTTGCAAAAATAACGCTGAGTACGCTGACTGCCAGGAGCAGAAATGCAACTGCTCCTAATTTAGAATTCTGGAAAAATATTGGTAGATTTTTAAAATCAAAAAATTTCTTCAAAGTAATCAACCTCTAACTTTTGGGCAATTTCAAACGACGTTTCGTAATTTACTATCTTTCCTATTTTAACACATTTACAAAATAACCAAGGCTACCATAAACTCAAGCTATTCATAGTGGTAAAAAAAGTGGTATTAACATGTATGTTAATACCACTTTTTGACTGATTAAGTTAAATTAATATTAGTCTTCAGTAACGAATGGTAGCAAGCCCATGATACGAGCACGCTTAACAGCAGTTGTTACTTTACGTTGATTTTTAGCTGATGTTCCAGTCACACGACGTGGCAAAATCTTACCGCGTTCTGAGATGAAGCGTTCCAACAATTCAACATTTTTGTAATCGATATACTCAATGTGATTAGCTGCAATAAAATCAACCTTACGGCGACGACGTGGGCCACCTTGAGGACGGCGTGGGCGTGATGGACGCTCACTGTTTTGTGTCTTTCTTTCTTCTGACATGACAAGACTCCTTTCATTTGTTTGTTATATTCAAAATTTAAAATGGTAAATCATCGTCTGAAATATCAATTTCGTTACCACCGGCCGCAAATGGGTTCGGGGCATCATTATTTTGTGATGATGTTTGATTCTGTTTATTAGAATTATCATTTGCATTAGCAAATGGATCAACACCACTAAAATTATTGTTATTACCAAATGCATTGTTGTCTGAAAAGCCACTATTATTATTATTAGATGAACCGCCACCAGTAGCGCGACGTTTCTCACTTTCAGCACGTGACTCTAGAAGTGAAAAATTATCAACTACAACTTCAGTAACGTAAACACGTTGACCTTGGTTATTTTCGTAATTTCTCGTTTGCAAACGACCTTCAACAGCCACAAGTGACCCCTTGCCAGTAAAGTTTGCAAAATTCTCTGCTGATTTACGCCAAATAACAGCATTAATAAAATCAGCTTCACGTTCACCACTCGCATTGGTAAATTGGCGGTTAACCGCCAACGAGAATGATCCTACTGCCACACCCGACTGGGTGTAACGTAATTCCACATCACGGGTCAATCGCCCAACTAATACAACTCGATTAATCATTAAAAAGCTCCTTTCCCAGTGGAAAATGAATTATTCAGCGTCGCGCTTAACAACCATGTGACGTAAGATATCTTGTGAAATCTTTGCCAAACGGTCAAATTCGTTGATTGCGTCATCGTTGTCCGCGTTGAAGTTGATAACGTGATAAGTACCTTCACGATAACCATCAATTTCATAAGCGAAACGACGTGTTGCCCAATCAGCTGATTTAGTGATCGTTGCACCGTCAGTAGTCAAGATACCATCAAAACGCTCAACAAGCGCCTTTTTAGCATCCGCTTCCAAATCAGGGCGAACGATATAAGTCAATTCGTATGATGTAGCCATGTTTATTTCCTCCTTTTGGTCTCTGGCAGCCTTGGCTGCAAGGAGTGAGCACACTCTTGTGCATTCACAATTTACTATTATACTACACTCACACAAGAAATTTCAAGCGCATATTGCATCTATTTCCAGCTGGTATTATATAGTACGTAATACACTTGACATTATGACACGTCCTCATATTTTAGATAAAAAATAAATTATATTTCTTCGAATTTCACAGGCAAAAAGCATGCAAAAATCTGCATGCTTTTCGTCCAACGAATACATTATTTATTTGTTTTTTCTCGTCGTCGATATGATTTAATCTCTCGCCATATTGCCCATGTTAATTGAAACAATGTTAAAAACAGCGAAAATTTAGACCACCAACTGTAACGATTATTTTTTTGCTTTTTCTTCATTAATTAGTCCGCTTTCTTATAATCAGCCACTTTAGGATTAGCCTCATTTTTATTACTTTCAGTGTTTTTATCTGCCTCAGGTTGCTTGACATCTGTTGTCTTTTGCTTCTTATTATCGGCTTCTTGATATTCTTTTTGCTTATCTGTCATAAATCATTTCTCCTTTGATTATACTAATCCACCCGTCACGTTGAGTGATTCTCCAGTAACATAACTTGCGTCATCTGATGCTAAATAAACATAAGCACTCGCTAATTCAGCTGGTTGACCCGCTCTACCAAGGGGTGTGCGTTGACCAAAATGCGGTAAGTTCTCTTGCAGTTGTCCACCTGCTACCTGCAGCGGTGTCCAAATTGGGCCTGGAGCCACACTATTCACACGAATACCTTGACTAGCTAACTGCTTGGCCAAACTAATTGTTGTATTTCGAATAGCCGCTTTCGTCCCAGCATAATCAACCAAAAATTCAGACGGTTGTACAGCTTGTATTGAATTAGTTGTAATGATGCTGGCCCCTGCTGCTAGATGTGGCACTGCAGCTTTGACAAGCCATATTAAACTGAAAACATTCGTCGTGTACGTGTCGACTAATTGTTGCGTTGACAACTGCACCACATCTTCTTGGGCCTGCTGCTTACCAGCTACAAGCGCCATGATATCCAAGCCACCGAGTTCATTAATCGTACGCGTTATTAAATTTTGATTAAAGGCTTCCGACTTTAAATCACCCGGAATCAAAATAACTGTGCCACCAATAGCTTCAATAATCCGGCGCACGTCTTGTGCATCTTCTTCCTCATCTGGTAAATAATTTAGAACAATATCTGCACCCTCTTTGGCATAAGCAATCGCCACCGCACGTCCTATACCCGAGTCCCCACCGGTAACCAATGCTTTCTTGTGTAATAAACGTTGGGCGCCTTGATACGTCGTGGCACCATCATCAGGTACTGGCATCATCTTTTTTTGTAAACCCGGCTCAGGCTGTGATTGCTTTTCAAAATCCCCTGAAAAATATTTTTGATCTGTCATGAAAGCCTCCTTCCGTTATTACCACTAAATGCAACATGCAATCCCCAAACTGTTCAATAGTCCAGAAAGGAAGTTGCTTTACGTAAACCCTAACAAACGTATCAGAAGCATTGCAAATCATCTGTTTATAACAGCCACAATCGTTATATTTTTTCTTGTGTAAACGCCTTCAAATCAATCTCCTCACTTTCGTCTCATCTTTCTTTAACATTTATGAACTCACCATTAGATATTATTTTGTATAAATATTCATAACATAAATTTACGCATTTTTATACAATTTGTATGCGCCACATCTTTCCCAATAAAAAAGCAGCCCTGCGGCTGCTTTTTTATCAAGCTAATCGATACACATAATAATATGGATAATTTGCACGTTTAACAAAATCATTATAACTCAACTCCTGAACGGCAGTATTTTTCTGACCACCTGTATAATAACATGTTGAAATAAATGCTGGATTATCATCGTCAGAAGAACTGATTAAGCCAACATGACCACCGGCACCTAAACTGTAGCCTTTTTGACCCCAAATGACAACATCCCCATAGTTTGAATGCCATCCATTTTGATCATTATCAACTACCAATTTGAACCCATTGGCTAATAAATAACGATGTAGACCTTCCGTACTATAAAGATAATCTGGTTGTGTTGCACCTGCTTCATACAATGCTTCGGTTACGGAACCAGAACAGTCAGCAGTCCCATCAGTGCCATTCCGAGAGCCATACATGCTGTATGTTAACTTATTCTTATTCGCCTCAAACCACTCAACAGTTTTTACAATATCTACCTTGTGCGCTTGATTAGGTGCATAGATTAATGCACCTGTTATTTTGTTACTCTGATACCATACATTAGCAATGACTTGTTGGCCATACTGCATTTGACCATCTGTTGCATAATAAACGGTCTTATGCTGTTCAGGAATATATTGAATGCCCGTTTGCATGGCACCTGTTTGTTTTTGGAACAAATACCAGTGACGATTAATCCGTTGTTGACCGTATTGCATTCGACCATCGGTTGCATAATAAACGGTCTTCTGTTGATTGGTTATATTTTGAAATCCTGTTTTCATTGCACCCGTTTGTGCATTAAACAAGTACCAATTTTTTTGAATACGCTGTTGACCGTACTGCATCTGTCCATTGCTAGCATAATAAACTGTCTTCTGTTGCTCTGGTATGATTTGAAAACCAGTTTTCATGGCACCAGTTCGTTTATCAAATAAATACCACTTAGATTGAATGCGCTGTTGACCATATTGCATTTGACCATCTGTCGCATAATAAACGGTTTTCTTTTGTTCTGGAATATTTTGAAATCCCACTTGCATGGCGCCATCTGTCGCGTTGAATAAATACCAATTCTGATTTATTTTCTGTTGGCCGTACGTTACTTGCCCTTGATCATTGTAATAATATGTTTTATTTTGGTTCGTAACGAAACCACGATTTTGTACTGGCTGCTGTTGAACAGCGCGCTGCGCTGCGCTTGTAGCTACTGAACGTTCTATATGTACACTTGTTTCTTGTACTGATTTTACATCTATCGACGTTGTTGTTGTCTGATTATCACTAACATTATTTTGTGCTTTTGTGTCTTGTGCTTTTGTGTCACTCGCACCTATTTGTACTACTTTTTCATCATGCGCTGATTGTTCAATGTTAGTAGTATCCTGCTTATCGACTGTTACCGCAACGTTCTGATCGTTTTTAGTAGCCATCTTAACATCACTACTAGTTTGCTGATTATCGACTGTTGACACACTATCCGCTGTGGATACACTATCTGTTGTGTTTTGTTGCGCTACTACTGGTGTCGTTTGCTTACTGTCGTCATGATGCATTGTCGTCTCATCAGGCTGTTTATCTGAAATACCAACTGTCATTGTTTGGGTGTCATGATTAACATCATCTGCAAATGCAGGATGAACGATCGCACTAGCTCCCAATGCTGCGATAGTCGCTGCACCAACACACCAACTTTTACCATTTTTAAATAATTTAAATCTCCGCTTAGCTTCCATCACGTTTCTCTCATCTCCATTTAAATTTAAATTCCTTGGTAACACACAATAATCAGTATAACAATATCTTTGTGTATCACTCAACATGTGGTAACTTATCTGCAAATAAGTATCTTTTCTTACCATATAAAAAAGCGATACTATCCTTTAAGATAGGCATCACTTTTAACCTTAATGGCATTCATATATCATTTATTTTGCCATTCTTCACGTGTAATACGTAAAAAATGTTCATCTTTATAAAGCTTTAATAACGGTACATATTTATCGACAACCGTCAGTTGATAGCTTAAACCACACTTTTCCTGAACCCGTCTTGACTGCTGATTACCTTCATAATAGCCAGCCCAAATTTCAGCTAACTCGAGTTGATTAAAACCGTAAAGTAACAGTCGATTAATAGCCTCTGGCATTAAACCTTGACCCCAGAATGGCACACCAATCCAATAACCAATTTCTGCGCTTTTATCAGTCATAAAAGTTGGATAATCTATACTGTGAGTAAATTTCAATCCCGCACTACCAATAATCATATTCGGTGTTTCTTTAAAAGCCATTGCAAATGTTCCAGTGGTCATCAACACATTTTCAATCACACTTTTACTTTCTTGAACACTGTGATGAGCAGGCCAACCAGCTGCAGGACCTACGCGACTATCTTTAGCATACTGGTAAAGTTGTGGCGCATCATCTAGGCGCCAA
The DNA here is from genome assembly GCF_004354645.1 of Leuconostoc fallax. Classification (NCBI taxonomy): domain Bacteria; kingdom Bacillati; phylum Bacillota; class Bacilli; order Lactobacillales; family Lactobacillaceae; genus Leuconostoc; species Leuconostoc fallax. Next base: position 31,803 of record NZ_PUFI01000002.1, read on the forward strand.
GGTCTCAATATTAAACGGTTTGTTTCTAAAATTGTCATGTCAATGCCCTACCTAATACTAAGGATTTACTAAATTCTGAAATTCACTTTTTAAATCAACGTTCGCTGTTTCTTTAAAGTGAATGAGATTATCCGGCATACCTTGATTTTGTTGTGTTACCAAGACTACGGGACGTCCTTCATGAATAGTGAAGAAATACAAATGAGCATTCATCGCAACATTTTTATCTGCCGAATCAGAATAAATCGCAACAATATTATAATCATAATGACCACTACCATCCTGACTCAATCCCATATTCACCTGGTGATCATCAACAGCAAAATTATTTTTAGCCAAATCTCGTGGATAACTAACGCCATAATAATTCATTTCGCCAGCGCCGTTTTCAGGATAATAACGTTTGTAACTTTGCGCCATAGTGACACCCCAGGATGCAATGAAATTATCCAGTTGAGTCAGCTTGGTCGTACTCCATAGTTTAGTTGACTGCATTTTGTCATCACTTGACTGTGATTGGCGACTATCTACATGACTAGTCGAACGACTGCTCATTGCTGCTGAAGACTGTGTATTCTGATTAGAGGTTATCGCAGCCTTTAATGTCGTCTGATTTCCACTGTTTTTCGTCTTTGTCGTTTGATTCTTTAGGCGATTAATCGTTTGGTGTTCTAGTGTATAAACCATGCCAATTAACAAAATAATCACCATGACTGCAATTAACCATTTGACATATGCACGCTTCATACGCTCTCCTCATTCACAACAATTCTATTATACTTTTTCTATTTATGGTGTCTGATGACACTACTTTTATCAGGTAACGTGGCTGTTAATGATAATGTTTCACGTGAAACATTATCAATTAGTCGTCACTAGCCAGGATATGCTTTATAATATAGGTAAATTGTAAACTATCTACGGTCAAATTAACACCTTAAACGCTTTCAAAACAATTGTTTTCATACAATATTCACTATACGTTCAGATCTGAACAAAAAATACAAAAAGGAGAAGATATATCATGACAACAACTTTTTCGGAACAATTTAAAAAAATAAGACGACATCAAGATCTTTCACAGGAAGAAATTGCAAATAAATTGTTCATATCTCGTGAAACAATCAGTCAATGGGAAAATGATGAGGCAACCCCAAATTTAAGTCAATTGGTACAATTATCCCGGCTATTTGATGTTTCATTAGATGAACTTGTATTAAATGATTCGTCTCATCACAGACATAATGAGCACCCCACCAATTTTTGGCAGTTTGCTGAAAGCTATTGGTGGCTCATATTCCCCATCGGTGGTTTCCTATCGTGGTTTATTCCACATATCATCGAGGTAATCAAGCAGTAAATTTCAAATATATTAGAGGTTATCATGACAACAGATCAAAACAACTATCTCATTCACGGTTACTCAGCAACGCCTACAGCCAACTGGTTTCCCTGGTTAAAAACACAGCTCAACATACATTTGAATCAAGAATTAAATATTCTGACAATGCCCGACACCAACCATCCTAATTTAGAAGCATGGCTCGGTGCTTGTGAACGTGATATTGATAGTTCTGATGGCATAACATTGATTGGGCACAGTCTTGGTTGCATTACAGCACTTCGTTTTCTAGAAAAACAAACCATCAAGAATGTCAATTTAATTTTGGTTTCTGGCTTTGATGACAAAATTGAAACTTTGCCTGAATTAGATGGATTTACACAACAGCCGCTCGATATACAGCAACTATTGCCCAAAATCAATCAAATCACTGTTATATCTGCGCGGGATGATGATATCGTACCTTATCGACATACTGAAAAATTAGCACGTGATCTGGATGCTCCATTTATTTTGATGCCACATGGTCAACATTTTATTGATCGCGATGGTACGACAAAGCTTCCCGTTGTCTATGATGTATTCGCTACATTCCGAAAAAATTAATAACAGTTTTATAAAAAAATCTAGAAGATATCTTCTAGACTTTTTGTGTGCAGACCATTTATCTCTGAAATTTAGCCACCTAGCTGATTGCCATATCTATCATAATAATAATATTATATGATAAAAATTAATCAAATAAGGAGCAACCAAATGAAAGTCCAATATCAAACAATGGCTGAGCTAGCACGTGATACGCTACTCATTGGTGCCAAAGAAAAAAACCCTCAGGTCATGTCGATTATTCAAAATATTGAGTTTCACCATTTTTCAGTACGTGGTAAATTTTTGGATAAACATTATATGATACCAAGCGCGCATTGTATACAATTCTTTTCCAAAGACAAAAAAATTTATGTCCGCACAACAGAATCAGAATTCATAACAGCTTACCGCTTATACGAACTAGAACAGAAATTACCAACTAATTTTTTAAGAATATCTCATACTGAAATCATTAATATAGATTTTATCGATCATTTTAGTTTAAGTAAAAATGGTCTTGTACGAATTACTTTTAGTGACAAACAACAAACCTATTCATCTCGACGCTATTTAAAGAAAATTAAGGAAATATTACTATGATTAAAAAAATAATTCAGCATACTTGCTTTGGTATATTTAGTGGTACATTCATTGGCTTATGTTTTTCTTTGTTCTTTTCCTATTTTTACCAGTCCACAACGCTGCTTCCAGCGCCACCTAGATTTATGCATCACTTTGCCTCATCTTTAAATGCCTTTGCCATTTCTATTATATTATGGTCACTAATTGGTATTGTGTTTTCTGTTAGCAGCCTTATTTTTTCAGAGACTGACTGGAGTATCACTAAAATGACCATCACCCATTTTATTATTTGCTATAGTTTATTCCTACCGCTGGCTATTTTAAGTGGCTGGTTTCCAATTAATTTACCCAGCTTTATTTCCTTTACTGTGATTTACATCATCATCTATTGTTTGATATGGACAGTATTTATGTATTCTGCAAAAAAAGAAATACAACATCTTAATGCTGCTATTAAAAGTTAAATCATAACAATTAAAAAGTGCTACTATCTTGTGAGATCGTAGCATTTTTTTGGACAGCAACTGGAAATATATCGTTGTGGGAGAAGAGATATTTATGAGTAAGAGTTAAGAAATGTATGCTTGTTGTCCATGCATTAAGTATGTCCTTACTCGATTAAGTACACTTTAAATAGACGTTAATCTAACATTAAAAGTCCTCTTTTCTACCACACATTCATCGTTAATTTATCTTTAAATTGTTGAAATACTCGATTTCTAAGTAGAATAAAACTCAAAATAATTTGGAACAACAAACTCACAATCATTTTAATTATTCTCACACTTAGCAATGCACTGTAATCAAGATGATAAATAGCCGCAATCAGCCAAGTATTTAAAATAAAGCTAATCCCCACCATAACAACAACGTTAACTAAAATGATGCGTATCCACGTTGGCTTGTCCAATAACCCATAAGTTGCACCCGCCAAAAGTGCTGGTATTAAGAACCAAAAAGAGAATGTTCCATTACCTAACAAAGTAAACGTTAAAACATTAGCCAATCCTGCCACAACTAATGTTGCACGGCTACCATATAAAAAACCTGAGATAATCAATGCAATAAATCCCAAGTTCACCTTGGCAAATTCAGGGCCAAAACTCAACTTGCCTAATATAATATTCAAAGCAATAAGAACCGAAAGAATTGTAATTTTACGGACATTATTCATTTTTATTTTCTCAATTTCTTTTATTATTCATTATCGTTTTTTTCAATAATGCCAATTGGCGATTAATGTATTTCTCATCTGCCTGATGTAAGTAACAAAAGAGACTCAATCCCTCAATCGTTAAAATGCAATAGTCAGCTAAGTCTTCAATCTGTTGATCATGCATTTTTTCTTGATCAACCCCCAGCATCAACAAGCCTAATACTGTTCGACGTGTATCGGCTAAGCTTTTTGTTAAAAATTCTTGCGAACTCGCTGACTTTTCAAAGGCATAATATTCATATCCTGACATTAATAATGATTTTGAAATATTTAATAGCCGCTGCTTTTGAATTGTTAAGTACTGATCTAAGACTTGTAAAAAGTCTTGTTTATCAATGATAGCAGCTCGAATTGGGTCAAATCGATGCTGATCTTTTTCAATTAAGATCGTTTGCATTATTTCTTCTACAGATGAAAAATATAAATACAAACCACCTCTACTAATTCCAGCTGCAGATGCGACATCCAACATCGAAGTATTTGAATATCCCTTTTTTAATAAAATTTGTCTAGCTGCTTTTAAAATATGTTGTCGCTTTTTTTGATGTACTTTTTCATCTACAGTTCTACTCATCACGCTTTAATCCTAATCCACATTATAAAATGACAGATGTGTCATTTTATAAAATAATAGCATGCCCTACACTTTTGGTCAACTATCAAATCAAACAAGGTTAACACCATAACTTAATTCCTTACCCAATAGAAAATAAAAAGCCAGACCGTATTATTGACAATTCGGTCTAGCTCAACTTTCATATTATGCCGTTCACTATAGGTAATCTTTTCACTATGGGTAATAGTATCAAAACCACAATAACACCCATAACATTTTGTGCAATATTACCAGGAATTGAGGCTACTCCAGCAGCCCAATTGTAAAGCACCGCCCCAGCCAATACATAACCAACAATCATCACAAGTGCACCAATCAGAAGTGCGATAGCTTGTTGCCAATAGCCTTTTTTAGCACCAATTAAGCCTACAAGCCATCCCTCCAATCCGTGAATAACCAATGAGAAAATCATCCATTGCGGGTATCCGGCGAGTAAATCAAGTAACAACCCGCTGGCACCGCCGACAATCAGGCCACTGCGGGCACCACCACCCAAAGCAGCTAAAAAGATACCTGCTTCAACCAAATTAACAAAGCCATTCGTAGCAGGTACTGGAATTTTAACAATATATGATAATGCAATATTAAAGGCGATTAACAGTGATAACGTCGTCATTTTCTTGATTCGTTGATTGTTCATTACTTACTCCTTGCCACACATGGCCGACATATTGATTAATTTTAACAGCGTGATATATTGCCCGATGCGTCAATTGCTTAGCATCCGCTACTGCAGTTATAATATCTTTTCCAGATACTAGACCTGCTAATATTGCGGCCGAGAAAGTACACCCTGCCCCATGGTTAGCTTGACCAGCTATGCGTTTCATTTCAAATACATAAAAGTGATGGCCATCATAAAGCAAATCTAACGCCGTGTCACCTTGCCAACGGCTGCCAGTTTTAATAATAATATACTGTGGCCCTTGGTCAAATAATTTCTGAGCAGCTACTTGCATTTCTGTAATGGTATTAATCGATGACATCCCCGTTAAAAGAGCTGCTTCTAAAATATTTGGCGTTATCACCTGTACTTTGGGTAGCAATGCCTCCCGATAGGTATTCAAGGCAATATTATCATGATCTGAAACAGCCAATTTGGTCATTAATACAGGATCAAGTAGGATATACTTTGTCTGTACTTGATCTAGATATTTCACCAAATCCCAAAAATTATCTTGATTTGCTATCATGCCAACTTTAATTCCAGATAATGCAATACCATTCAAAGTATCCAGTTGCGCTTTAAAAATAGTATTTTCTATTGCGTAACGTGTCACGTGCCAGTCCTGTGGTGTCATTGTCACAATATTTTCAATTACAGATAAACCAAACAGCCCGCACTGTTGAAATGTTCGAATATCTGCTTCAATGCCACCGCCACCGCTAGTATCCGATCCTCCAATAGATGTCACCTTATTGACCATAATTAGCCTCCTTACAGTACATTCTCATATAATGTTATGCCTATCTAATGTTGAGCACCCCTTGATTTTACGGCATATTTTATCCTAATTTAATATAAGTAAACTATAATTAAATTGAATTATTGCAAGATAACAATAGAGGATTTAAAAATGATTATAACCCATGATATACAAAATTTGGACATAAATGCTGACGAACTAGCAGAAAGAATTGAAAATATTTTTACTGCTAACAATCAACTGATTATTAACTTTGATGCCCTGCCAGAGGCGCTTGAAAAGCAATCTGGTGCCTATATGAAATCATTTAACAAAGTGAGTCAAAGTAAGATTGTCTTAGAATTAGTGAGTGCAACGCTATTTATCAGAATATTAGGTAATCGTATGGTTGAGGTCACATTAGACGATCACATTTTCTTAGTGGCCATTAACGACACCCATGAACCCTATTTTGAAGCTAAACTGGCAATTAAACTCGTAAAGTTAATGAATCAGCAATTAAAATAACGCGTTATTTCATCAGAAATATCCAAAAATTAAATTGACTTCTTTCGATTATTTCATTTATAATGCTAATTATAGTAAGAGGTTAATGATGTCCATTCAATTTACATCAACTGAACAAATTTTACCTAGCGTCGTCGTCAGTGTCTATTGACGACGGGCGTCGTTTTGTTTTGCCCGTCAATTCTATTTTTGATGGGCAGCTAATAATGGGTAAGTGAAGCACTATTAACTTAAACCTGATCAGCTGTTCTACAGTTCATCAGGTTTTTTATTTGCTAATAACATCTTGAGGAGACTGTTCATGACACACAAAAATGAACGCCAAAAAATATTGCTCGTTGCATCCCTAATTTTCGGTATGTTCTTTGGCGCAGGGAATTTAATCTTTCCCATCCAACTTGGGCAACTTGCTGGAAGTAATTGGTTACCGGCTACATTAGGATTCTTAATTACCGGAACATTAGTGCCATTTTTAGCTATGTTGGCAATCGGTGTAACCAGTAGTAAGGGCATTTATGACATCGCCAAACCCGTTGCCCCATGGTTTGCAACTGCCTTTCTAATTCTCGTACACTTAACATTGGGGCCGTTCTTTGCAACCCCACGTACAGCTGCTACTGCCTATTCCATGGGTATTTCACAATTAATTGGTACGCAATACCAGAGTTTAGGCATGTTTGTCTTCTCATTATGTTTCTTCGTTTTAGCTTATCTTGCAACGGTTCATCGCACAAATCTTACACATTGGATTGGCAAATATTTAAATCCAATATTTCTAATTTTAATTGGTACGGTACTTGTGATTACCTTTACTTTACCAATGGGTAACTTAAATCAGCCAGTACAGGCTGCCTACAAAAACGCTGCATTCTTTCAAGGTTTTCTTGATGGCTATAATACAATGGATGGTTTAGGTTTACTTGCCTTTGCCGTCACCATCGTCTATGCCGTTAAAGGATTAGGCTTTGCTGATCATCATTTACCTAAAACACTAGCCAAAGCAGGATTAATTAGTATTATCGCCGAAGCTATTCTATATACAGGACTCGTACTAATGGGCGTTATGAGCTTAGGTCAACTCGCAATTTATCCCAATGGCGGTGAAACTTTTGCGGCAATTATCACACATTATACTGGTAGCTTCGGTAATATTTTAACAAGTATTGTCATTACATTAGCCGTATTCACTACGGCAATGGGCATCATTTCATCATTTGCACAAGATTTACATCGGGTACTCCCGAAAGTTAGCTATGTTAACTGGTTACGCGTGACATCAATTGGCTCCTTTATCACTGCTAATGCTGGACTCACCAACATTGTGTCCTGGGCCGTCCCCGTCCTTATGTTCTTATATCCATTAGTCCTAACCTTAATCTTATTATCTCTAACTGCTAAATATTTTAACCACTCTGCACTTGTTTATAGAATAACCATTGCTGCAGTAATTCTGCCCGCTATCATGGATGCTCTAACGCACCTTCCCTTAACGCAATCTTCTAGCATGACGCAGTTAACAACCACATACTATGCAATATTCCCTCTAGCCAATCACGGGCTTGGCTGGGTAGTCCCATGTCTGATTGGTTTCGTTCTAGCTATTATGATTCAAAAATTAACCAATCCTATAGTAACCAAAGATGGGTCGATTACTGGATAACCAAAAATAATACAAATAAAAGCAGCCTCCGATAGTTCAGAGGCTGCTTTTTTATACAAATTAAAACAAATAGTTCATAATGTATAAATATTCTAAAATATAAGTATATGAATATTTATACGATGGTGTATTCAGATTTTAATTAAAAGTAATATGCGCTGATTGTCGCATATTTTCTAATATTTCAACTGCCTTATCGGTGAAATGCATTTGCCGCCACATTTTCTGACTCTGATTATCTTGAACCATATTGATAAAATAATCCAATTCCGGCATCATCGTATTGGCCATTTTTGGGTAAGAGGTGCTTTGCTGATTTTGATCATCAGTTATCACTTTAATATGTTCCAAATGTGTCGGATGTTCAAGAATCACTGTCCCATGGTCACCATAAATTTCACTCTTTAATTCACTATATGTATGATTCCCAACAGAAAAATTAATCTGATAGTCATCATAAATGAGTGTCCCGACACCAAAATAATCCGCGCCATCAGGATGATCTACAATACTTGCTTTGTAATGATAATCTAATGGTTCCCCAAACCAGCGCAAGGCATTATGCACCAAATACACGCCTAAATCATACAGGACACCTCTGGCTGCACGCCGCGGATAAAACACTTGGTAATGGCTCCTGCTTAGCAAACTGAATTTTATTTTCATCATATGCTAAATAATTTAAATTAGCACCAATAATGTGACCAATTCCTGGTAATGCCTTTTCAACAGCATGAAATGCAGTAAAGAAAGTTTGCTTCACGGCTTCCATAAAGTATAATTGTGGGTGCTCACGTAGATAATCTTGGATTTGTTGTAATTCTTGTGATGAAATAACTGCTGGTTTTTCAACCAACACATGTTTGTTGGCTTTTAAAGCCATCATAATTTGATCAAAATGAACATGGTTAGGCGAGGCAATATAGACAACATTCATTGATGGATGGTTCAAAAAGCTTTCCAATTGATCATATACCGTAAAATCTATGCCAATATCCGCTTTAAACGCCTGCCCTGATTGCTGACGCCTTGAAAAAACAGCCACTGTTTGTGCATGATGATGTGTTTGCGTGGCGGATATAAATTTCTTTGATATCCAATTTGTACCAATAACGCCAAAATTCAACATAGTGTTTCCTCCAAAGTAGCATACACTGACGACAATACATTTAATTTCACTTTATAAAAATAACTATAAAAGAGCAACCAAATAGGCTGCTCTTTTATAATTTAATCCGCTGTAATTACTGTATAATTCGCATGTTGTAATGCTGCTACGGCATTATGATAATTTTCTTCTTTTACTAGCACATAATCTGTATTATAAGTTGAAATGGCAAATATACTAATTGATTCGTCCGCTAATAATGATGATATTTTAGCTAAAATACCTACCAAACTAAAATCTAATACACCACTGATCTTGAAAGCGCGCCATCCATCTTCACGATTAACAGTCTGTTCAGGTACTGCCGTTGTTGGCGCAACAACAGACAATTCGTCTTGTGTTAAACCAAGGTACAAAGGTCTAACTGACAAATCGATGTCCTTAACGTCATGAATTTGAAAAACAGATAACGGCTCAGCCAATACAACAAGTTCCATAATTTCCTCCTAATATAAAAAGCCCGAGACATACTCCAATTAAGAAATATCTCCCAGGCTTTTATCCTTCCGTGGCTACAATACAATCATATTGTAGGCTTTCTCTTGGACCAGACCTATGAATAGCGGAACCCTAGAAAGCTAGTAAAGCAATTGTACCTAATAATATTAAGGTGGTCAATATTTTACCATGAAATCACACATTTATAATTGAATGCCATTTTTAAATAATTTCTTATACAATTCAAGTTCATCTTGCCCTTTTTTACTCGTTAAAAATTTAATATAACGTTTGTCATGGTTTTCACGCAATAAATTTTTTTGTTCGAGTGTCCGAATTAACTGACGCCCAATTCCCTCATAACCTGTATAGAACTTAATATTATTTTTCTGTGCCAAATACGTTTCAATGAGCGGTTGGATAAATGGATAATGTGTACAGCCCAAAACAACAGCGCTAAACGACCTATTTTGAATATCCTTAAATAAATCAATCAGTAATGCTTTAATATCGGTTAATCGCTTATCACCTTGCTCAATCAAATCTGCTAATCCAGGGCAGGGTAATACTGTAATATGATGATTCTCTTGATATTGGTCCAGTTGCGTTTGGAACTTTGGTAGGCTTAGTGTCAAGGCTGTTCCTAAAACTAAAATATCCTGATGACCATCATCAACCGCTTCTTTTAATGCTGGTTCAATCCCAATAATTGGTACATTCGGATAATGGTCAACTAACCATGGTTTGGCAGAACTTGTCGCAGTATTACAAGCAATAACAATTGCTTTCACGTTTTGCGCCAAAAGCGTGTCCACAACTTTTTGTGATAGATCAACCACCTGTCCTGCTGTTTTACTGCCATATGGTGCATGTAATGAATCCCCAAAGAATATAAAATCTTCATTAGGAAGCATTTGTGTCAGTACCCTTAATGTACTAATACCACCCACACCTGAATCAAAAACCCCAATTGGTTGTTTAGATAACATCTGATTTCCCCCGTTCATTATATTATGACGCTACTTGAGATAAATAATCTAATATCTGAAATAATATTTTTTTGTTTATTGCCGATGGCGTCGTCGCTAATATGTCTGCGACACTTTGTTCTAATTTTGAGTTTTCAACAAATGCAGCATCATTTTTAATGATGTTCTGCAGTGTTTCTAATGTCGTCTCCAAGTGGAACTGTAAGCCAATAGCATTCTTCAACATGAATCCTTGGTTTTCCCACAAATCACTGGTAAAAAGCCGTTGAGCACCCTCAGGCAACGTGAAACCTTCACCATGCCAATGCAAAGCAGTACAATGAACAGCTTCAGAAAACAATGGCTGTATCGCTGCTGAACTAGTGACACTTGCCCAACCCACTTCCTTGGGTGTTGCTACAATGCGGCCACCATAAGCTTTTGCTAATTGTTGAGCACCCAAGCAAATACCCAGCATTGGTTTATTTTGATCCACTACTTCTTTAATCAAGCGGCGTTCTTCAAATAACCATGATATATCATCATCTGCGCTCATCGGTCCACCTAAAACAATTAGCAAATCAAAGTCCTGAATCCTAGGTAACTTTTGCTGTTTAAAAATCTCAATTATATTAACATCATGCTGATGAAATTGCGCCCACTCCGCTATTAAACCTGGTTTTTCAAATGCGACATGCTGAATAATACTTATTTTCATTTTTTTTAATTAACTCCCTATAGGTATTTTACAGCTTACGGCGTTAAATTGTACTCAATCATAATGGTACCTAATGTTGCGTTTGGATATATTGAACTTGATTGTTAAAAATTAGTAATTGTGTTCTGGCCAACGTAATGCGTTTTTCTGAGTAATGTTTCACGTGAAACATTATGCGCGCCGTTTTAAAAATTTTTCAACGATACGTTCCACCGGTAAGCTAATCAAAATAATTGTTGAGAGAATGAGGCACACACCAATCATTTGAACAGGTAATAATTGCACACCCAGCAAAGTAACAGAAATCAACGTAGCCGTGAGCGGCTCAATAATTCCTAGCAAACTTGCGGTTGTTGGTGCGAGATGACATAGGCTCAAAACGTATAAAGCATAGGGCACTAAAGTACCACCAATGATGATAAAGCCAATCATTGACCAATCAATCACTTGTAAATTATTTGGTATATGCCACAGCGGTTGTATCAAATTTTCAGCAATACCACCGATTAATAATCCCCAAGCGACAACTAGCAATGCGTGATGTTGCTGAAGTAATGGTCGTGGTATTAAAGTATATGCTGCTACACCAAATGCTGATATAATACCCCAAAAAAGAGCTTGAGTTGTCACTTTTAAATGTCCAATATCACCATTGGTCACCAATAAAAAGACACCAATTAAAGCAATAATAATCGATACAGTATCCATTCGTACTGGTAATTTTCGATAAAATATACTCAATAAAATAATAATAATAGTGGGTCCCAACGATTGTAAAATAGTTGCCATCGCTGCATTACCAAAATAAACAGATAAGAAAAAACTCGATTGTGCTAATAAAACACCGATAACGCCAAATAAAATAATCAATATAGCATCAGCCTTACGATACCATATGCTAAAAATTGAACCACCGAATTTACACGCTAAAACAAGGATTAATAATAGACCAGACCAAAACATACGCATGCCAACTAACCATTCAGGCACCATATTAATACGTTGAAACAACACACTCGCTAAGATGCCACTGATACCAAATAATATTGCGCTTAGACCACCGAATATAATATTTACATGCTTTCTTTCCAACAAAATCTGTCCCCCTAAAAAGAATCTCCGGTATAATCTAACGCATTTAGAACAAAATGACAATAAAATTAACAAAAAATTATTTTTTTGAAATAATTTTGCAAACCATAATAAAAAAGAACCCTTTCGGATTCTTTGTTTTTAATTTACGCTGATTCAATAATTGCGTGCCTAAATTTGTCGACCAAAATAAGTTTGCTTTTTGGTATCTGTGCTTGAGATCGTACAAAATCCATAATTTTTAATGCATTCTCACTTGAAATTGCACCATCACTAATTGGTTCTGATAATGATAAATGCATAATCGCTTTATCAAAAATTTGGACACCTAAATACTCCCCCAATAAGGCTTTTAGATTATCTAATATTACGCTAATTGCAATACGTTTAGACATAACTATCCTCCTACAACCTATAGCATAAGCCCACAAAATTAAACTCAGTTTAAATGTTCTCTCGTACACAAAAATAGTGATGCAGGTTAAGGTTTAATGTAGCTAAAGCCCTCTGTTTGTTTCATAGCCAACTCGACAACACCAGCAGGTACAATTCTGACACCTTGTTGTAAATCGGTATGCGTTATCTGACGTTGCCGCATGGCATTCTGACACACAGCAACATCAATACCATTATTTACCAATTGCTCAAGATTAATGGCGTCTCCAGTAACAGCCTGCTCAACAGCCTCACCATTAATTAACAACTCAATTGTTCCTTTATCAGCATGTTGTTTTTGCCATTCAGAAAAATTTTTAATATTAGCTAACGCTGTCTGCCATCGATTAGTTTCATCAATATGAAAAATAACATTCATCGTAAAGCACCTCCTTTAGCTCACATTATAATCTAAATATGGCTGATATTAGCCCAAGATGTTTTGAAAATCTGCTGCCCATTTTGAGGGGATGAATGTTGTGACAGTATACGTTGCAATTTCATTTATAAAAAAAGGATCTTCATGATAAATACTTGTTATAGTTTCAAGAGACTCTCCCTTAGCAAGGATTACACCACCTACGCGAGGATCTTTACGACCTGACATCATAAAATGCCCAGATTCATAATATTTTTCCAAATATTGAATATGATCTGGTAAATATTTTTCCACCTCTGATAATGGTTTAGTATAAGTCAAATCAATAATAAACATTGCATACCCCTTGTCTGTATTCGAAATAGTTATAGTGAAGATAATATAACCAAATGGTCCTTGCTTGTCAATGATTAAACGACATTATCATCTTAAGCACAATATTTTATGCATATTGAGCATCTCTGTGTGAAATATAATATCTGATTTGTATACTAAGTACAGCGACGGATTAATCAATAAAAATGTGAAAGGACGTAACGTCATGCAACATTTAGAAAAACAAAAAATTGTTATCGCTGGTGGTACGGGATTCGTAGGCCAGGGTATCATTAAAGCACTTTCACCTGATTTATTTGATATACACAGTTTATCTCGACATGGCTTTAAACCAGGATTGATAGACCATGCCACCTATCATGCTGTTGATTTAAGCCAGCCGGATCAGTGGCAACATATTGCTGCTAATGCTGACTGGGTTATCGATGCTGTGGGAATATTATTACCCAATCCAATCAAAAAGCAAAATTACCATAATAGTAGTTACCAGCCAGCTAAAAATATAATTGATGTCCTCATTCGAGAGCCAAAACCAAAGTTCCTGTTTATCTCAGCCAACAGTGGTCCCTTCTTTATGAAACCATATTTAAATGCTAAGTATGCTGTTGAAAAGGAGATGACAGAGCGCCTACCAAATCGATCATATAGTGTTTATCCTGGTATTATCTTTGATAAAGCACGTAAAAGTTCTTATATTCCTGGTATTATTTTGGCACATCTTACCTGGATAAATTACTTTAAACAACTCCGCCCAGTTTCCCGAGATTTTTTTGCCCAAGAAATTTGTCATATCGTATTAAACAAGCAGAGTGTGCTCATGCACCGAACTGTTCACCGTGAATAATAATTCAGCATGCGATGCCAGACAAACACATAACACGCAATCGTTATGTGCTTGTATTAAAGTCTTATAAAGACACCATTTCGTTCTATATATATCGGCTAACATCTGAAATAATGCGATGACATAAACTATCCACACTATTTTCATTTAATATAATATCTGACTTATTCAAATAATCTTCATTACGCCACCATTTTTTCAAAGTTTCCACACTAAACGGGTGCGCTTTCCAAGCATTGTACTTAATAGTATCTTCGAATGAAACATTCAAATAATATCTAAAATTAGCCTCTGCAAATTGTTTACTGGCATCCAATATCATTTCACCATATACATCTTTACGCAAAATGCCTTCAAGTATAACGACTTTGCAATGATTAAAGCCATATTTAATGAGCACTTCAATCATCCCAACTGCGGGTGTCCCCACATCATCACCTGCATGAAGTATTTCGCGACGAATCGTATCCTGATGTAATAAAAGACAATGATTGTAGCCAAAATATTGTTGCAATTTATTAGCCAATGCTGTTTTTCCACTAGCAGAATTACCACGAATCACAATAAAAATTGGCATCATTTATTTCCTTCTAATCGTGAATAGTCTAATGGCATCTCTCGTTTAGTTGAATAATCAGTACAAATACAATAATTTTTTTATCTTATCCATCGCCATATCTGTTGACAAATCTATAAAATATTCTTGTTGCCATCGTTGCGTATTTAGGGCAGTTTTATTCAATGTATTAACCCAAGTTGGGTAAACTCTAAATGCCATTTTTCCCTTAGATGTTGGTGATCTTAATATTTTTTTATTTTCCAAAATGTCTTTTGGAAATATAAATTGTCCTTTTTTATCATTATCGATAACAGTAATCATCAGTAAATCTGGACTATCTTGATAGTCAAAAGGCTTATTATTATCGTGATTATCTTTTTCCCATGCTACTACAAAATAGCCTGCCTTTGTTGGCGTTTTCTTAGCCAAACGGCTGCGCACACTTATGTTATTAATCAGAAATGTTAAACTTTCATATTCACTATTATATGGTTCTGAAGTTACACATGTCACATCCTGATTTTGGACTTGACTAATGACCTGTCTAACGAGATTCAGTGATTTTTTCATATGTGTTTCCTTTTCATATATCATATTAAAACGTGTATCCATCATACAATATAAATAGCACGCTTCATCTACAACGATTAACTTTAAATGCCGCATGTTGTTTGATATGATAATTTTGATAATTTAGTTTCAAAGTTACAATGAAAATCGACAGGTTCAATTCAGACGTCATTTTCATAACAGCCGTAGAACTATCATATTTATTTTGACAAAAAAAGCGCCACATCAAGGTTTTAAAAACCTTATGCAACGCCATGAAATGCTAAATGGAGAAGAAGGGATTCGAACCCTCGCACGCTTTAACACGTCTACACCCTTAGCAAGGGCGCCTCTTCAGCCGCTTGAGTACTTCTCCAAAGCAATAATAATCATACCAAATTAAACCTTGCTTAGCAACTATTTTCTAACAATTGGTCAATTTTAACAATATTTCATCACGAGATGACACTGGGTCTTTTATCATAGCCCTTTTCCCGATATAATAATGAAAGATAATCAAGCTTCAATAATTGTAGGAATGGTTGAGAAAATGGCACAATTAGTTACCGCAAAAGAAATGCAAGAATTAGATACTTATACAATTCAAACGATTGGTATATCCCAAGACGTTTTAATTGAACGTGCTGCTTTATCTGTCATTGATGTCATCGGTGCTGGTAATTTCGACTTGACACACGTACTTGTATTAGCTGGTTTGGGTAATAATGGTGCTGACGGGGTTGCAATTGCGCGTTTACTTTATTTACAAGGTATTAATGTCACCCTGCAATTTGTAGGTAACGTTAATCGTGCCAAAGAAAGCGTGAAGCATCAACTTCATATCGCTGAACAATACGGCTTACATCGTGCAGAAAAATCTGATTTCAACAATGCTTCTCTTATTATTGATGCCATTTTTGGTGTAGGACTTAATAAACTGCTACCTGAAGGGCTACAGAAAATGATTAAAGCGGCCAATCACATTGAAAAGCCAGTCATCGCTGTTGATATTCCCACCGGTATCGATGCCACAACTGGCGAAGTGCGTGGCGCCACACTCAAAGCAAAAAAGACTGTGACCTTTAGTTTCAATAAAGTTGGTCTAACAAAGGGCAATGGTAAATTTCTATCCGGCGACGTTGTCGTTAAAGATATTGGTATTCTGGCTCCTGAAGATTTTCAATTTAGCATCTCAATTTAACAATCTACGGATTGTTTTTTATTTTTACATCGGACATATCTTTGAAAAGGTTAGTATAAACACTTATAATAAAGTCTGATTACTATCAATTATGTATAAAATCTAATTTGAAAAACAGAGGAAACCTATGCAAGTTGCAATTATTGGTGCTGGTCCACGCGGTCTCACTGTTGCTGAACGCTTATTAAATCTTGCGGATAGTCAATTATCAATTAATATCCAATTGTTCGACAATTATGCGATTGGTGGTCGTGTATGGGATCCATTCCTACCACAAAATGAAAAGTTCTTAATGAATACCATCGTAGAGCAAATTACCTTATTCAGTGACGACTCTATAGTTAATGGCGGTACGCCAATAGCCGGTCCTAATTTATACCAATGGTGTCAAAGCCATGCACAGGACTTTTTAGCACAACATCCTGAATTTCCCAATGCTTATCATGATATTTTAAACAATATTGATGCCAATCAGTTTGTCCCTCGTGGCCTATTTGGCGTGTATGCTGCCTGGTTCTATGAATGGTTACAAAAATACAATAAACTAGCAAATAATCACACGCTAGAATTTACACAACAAAGTATTCAGGATATTAGCCAACTCGCTAATAAATATCAACTGACTTTAAATGATGGTTCAAGCTTTTTGGCTGATCAGGTCGTAATGGCTTTAGGGCACGCTGATAACGAGTTAACAGCTGAAGAACTAAAATTCCAAGATTATGCACATCAGTATCATTTGTCATATATGCCACCTGCACATCCCGCCGAAGTAGAACTACAACATTTTAGTGCTCAAGATACCGTTTTGTTACGGGGATTAGGATTAAGCTTTTTTGATTATATGGCTGCGTTAACCGAGGGTTATGATGGCCAATTTATTCGCCAGGTAGATAATACCTTACGCTACATACCATCTGGTAAAGAGCCAAAAATCATTGCTGGATCACGCAGTGGATTTCCACCTCATGCGCGTGGCGAAAATCAGAAAACCACGAGTGAGCTTTATCAGCCTCAATTCTTTACGTTACCTGCATTAGATGCCTTAAAAGCCGCTAATCATGGTCAACTAGCATATCATGATTTTAAATCACTATTAATTAAAGAATTAACCTATAAACACTTACTTAACATATTAAACAGTGACCAAAATAATTTAGCTTATGCTCAGAGCGAGCAATTAAAGCAAGCCTTATTAACCAGCCCGGATTTACTACAGACGAGCCAATCATTTGGCCTTATTGATACCCCTTTTGATATTGAGACAATCATGCATCCGGAGAAACATTTAGCTGATAATGTCGATTATCAAGCATTCATCATTGATTACCTTAATGATGATATTTTAGATGCTCGCCAAGGTAACAAAGTAGCACCCTTTGCTGGTTCATTTGATACTTTGCGCGATATGCGTGATTTAATTCGTTTATTAGTTGAAAAACACTATTTCTCGGATGAAGACTATGAAACTTTTCTTGAAGACTTTAATGCAATAAATGTCCGCTTATCTGTTGGACCACCTTTATATCGTATTGAACAACTTAAGGCCTTAATTGAAGCTGATATTATAACAATTATGGCCCCTGAAATTAGCATATCAACCGAGAATGGTAAATTTGTCATGCGTGATAAACGCGGGCATAGTGCATTTGGTAATGTGTTAGTTGAAGCACATTTAGGTGCGATTCATTTACAGCTTGCTAAAAATCCCTTGATTCAGAATCTGCGACAAAAAGGTTGGCTGGTTTCCCCTACTTACACTCGTAATGATCAAAGTACTTATACGTTAGATGTTGCAAATATTGACTTACGGACATTTGAAATTTTGAACGCCCAAGGTCAAGTGCAACCCAATATCTATTTATATGGTATTCCAGTTGAGGGCGTTAAGTGGTTTATGACAGTTATTCCTCGACCTGGTGTCAATACTATTATCTTACGTGAAGGTGCTTGGATTGCTCAGCATATTTTGTCACAGGCTTAGCCCGCAAATGTTGGAGAATTTATGTCAATTAAACTGATTGCAACTGATTTAGATGGTACTTTTTTAAGAGATGATAAGTCTTTTGATGCGCCTCTTTTTCAGAAAGTTTTTGAAAAATTAGAACAACAAAATATTGAATTTGCTGTCGCAACAGGTGTTCACCAAAGACGAATTGATATGATTTTTAAACATTTTAAAGATTATCCCATTAACTTTGTCACGAACAATGGTGCGCGTGTTATCCGAAGTGATAATACCGTACTATTCGAAAAGGCATTGCCGCTTGATGTGTTAAAAGATATTCAAATTTTACTCAATCATTATCAACCACGGCCAGATCATGGTCTCGTCTATGCAACGGATCATACAGCCTACATGCCACGTAGTAATCCTAAAGGGATGAATCAGCGCTACTTTCAGTATTTCAATGAAAAGAAATATTTTGATGATGTTGATGAAATTGATCAACCCATTTTTAAAGTAACAATGAACTGGCAAAACCATGATGAATCACTGTTTTATCATGCCGCACACCAAGCACTTGGGCATCGTGTCCATATTACTGAAACAGGAACCGGTGGTATTGACATTGTTCCCGCCCATGTTAATAAAGCATCTGGTCTTAAAATTTTAGCTCAAAATTTAAGTATTGAGCCACAAAATATTGCTGCTTTTGGTGATGGTGGCAATGATCTAGAGATGCTCAATTTTGTTGGCCATCCCTACTTAATGCCAAATACACGACATAAATTAAACCTCTTACAAGATTATCAAATCGTGCATAATGATAATAATCATAGTGGTGTTTTGTATACTATTGACCAATTAATTATAAGCTAATATTATGCAAAAAATACAATTCACGTTAGAATAACTATATCATTTAGATAAGGTGGAGGAAAACATGACAAAAAATATTAATTTCAAAGCTGTCTTAATTGGCGGTATTGCAGCTGGTCTTGTTTCAGGATTAGTCAAACTTGGGTGGGAAAATATTCTCCCACCAAGAACGCAAGAACGTGATGAAACGAATCCACCACAACAATTGTTGGCGCAACTTGGTATCCCTAAAAGTGTGACACATCAAACTTATCGCTATCTTGATCATGAATTACCAATGACAAGTTATGCTATTCATTTTACTTTCTCTATTGTATTTGCCACGTTGTATGCGGCATTAAAGCAATATCAACCTAAAATTGCTGCAGGTGGTGGTACTGTTTTCGGGTTAGCGGTCTGGATCGCTTTCCATCTCGTTTTATTACCAAAAACAAAGACAATTCCTACTGCTAAAGAACAGCCCATGGAAGAACACTTATCCGAAGCCCTTGGTCATGGTATTTGGATGTGGACTAATGATGCCATTGCAACTAAGGTTTATCAGCAATTAACCCATCGTCAATAAAAAGCAACGCCTTTCAGGCGTTGCTTTTTATTTTGTTCTTTGGATGAAAACCAATTTTTTTGCATGAATATCAGCGTTATTATAATCTTTTGGTCCATGATCTCCATGATCAACCCACACTGTTTCAATAGTATCTGGTGAAACTTTTGCTTGATAAGCCTCTGATAATGCAACACTCTGCAAATAAGGGACAACATGATCATGCTTACCAGCAATCAGCATTAATGGTGGCATATGATACGTGAAATAACTTTCAGGATTAGCTTGTGCTACTAAATCGGGTACTAATTTAGGTGCTTGATTACCTAACATAATGCCTTCAAAAGCACTTGCTGTTCCCGTTTCAGAAAATTTAGGTTGTAAACCTAAAGTCGTAAACTCCGATTTAAACTGATCCAGTTTATACGGCCCATACATCGCAATAACGCGCTTGATCTTTGGGATACGATAATCATTGAATGCATCACCCAATATAACATTGGATGAAAAACTAGCAGCACTCAATACAGCTAGCTGCGCCCCACTTGACTCACCAATTACCGTCACATCATCCATATTCAAATGATATTGTTCGGCATGATTATTTAAATAGATTAAAGCCAATCTTAATTCAGAAATCTGATTTGGAAAAACATTATGCTCAGTAGTATTTGGTGTATAGTCGACACTCACAACAGCAAATTTATCGGCTAAAAAACGTAGGCTTGGCTCTAATTTGAGAGACGATTTATCCCCAAATAATAAACCACCGCCATAAATATCAAATATTACTGGAAACGGACCAGGTCCCTGAGGCAAGTACACATCTAATTGATGCCGCTTTCCAGACATATATGGCACGTTTAGATGCATTTTCTCGATTGTTTCAGGTAACTTAGCTGGGACAAATTGATATTTTCGATCTTTAAACAATATATCACTCCTTTTCTTTAGTATAACAAAGCACACTTAAAATCAATTAAATTATTAATTGTAAGCGCTTGCATTTTGCATAAAAACGTTTTATATTGTGTGTATAAATAACTTGGAACGTTCCAAAAAAGAAGGAGTCTATCCATGACAGAAGAAAAATGGTGGCAAAAAGCAGTCGTTTATCAAATTTATCCGCGTAGTTTCCAGGACAGCAATGGTGATGGTATTGGTGATTTAAAAGGTATTATCAGTCGTCTAGACTATGTAAAAAAGTTAGGTGTAGATGTCATTTGGCTAAATCCAATTTATAAAACACCTAATATTGACGGAGGCTATGATATTTCTGATTATCAAGCCATTAACCCTGATTTTGGTAATATGGCAGACTTTGAAGCGTTATTAAGCAAAGCGCATCAACTCGGTCTCAAAATTATGATGGATTTAGTTGTCAACCACAGTTCCTCTGAACACGAATGGTTCAAAAAAAGCCGCCAAGGGCGTCAAGATAATCCCTACCGTGACTATTATATTTGGCATGATCCAGTCGATGGTCATGCGCCCAATAATTGGGGATCATTCTTTTCAGGTCCTGCTTGGACATTTGACAAAGATTCTGGCCAATATTATCTCCATTTATTCGCCAAAGAACAACCTGATTTGAATTGGGAAAATCCTAATGTCCGACAATCTGTCTTTGACATGATGAATTGGTGGGCTAATAAAGGTATTGATGGTTTTAGAATGGATGTCATTTCATTAATTTCCAAGCCAACTGGACTCCCTGATGGCCCACAATCTGCCGAAGCGCCTTTTGGTAACGCTGCAGATGTTGTTGCCAATGGCCCTCGTGTCCACGATTATTTACAAGAAATGCATCAAAAAGTTTTAGGTCGTTATAATTGGATCACAGTAGGTGAAACAGCTGGGGTAACAGTCGAAGAATCTAAAAAGTACGCTAATCTTGATGGCCGTGAATTAAATATGGTTTTCCAATTTGAACATATGGGGTTAGATGGTAACCCTAATCCGGCTTTAGGCAAGTGGTATGACCAACCTGTAACATTAGAAGCATTACGCCATAACTTAACTAAATGGCAAACTGCGTTGTCTGGTACAGCTTGGAATAGTCTATATTGGAACAACCATGATCAACCGCGTGTTGTGTCACGTTTTGGAAATGATAGCCCTGCTTATCGAGTATATTCCGCCAAAATGCTTGCAACGATTCTACATTTCATGCAGGGAACACCATACATTTATCAAGGTGAAGAACTTGGTATGACAAATGTCAACTTTGATCATCTCAGCGATTATCAAGATCTTGAATCAATTAACGCTTATCACGAACTTGTTGACGATACACAATTGGTTGCACCTGAAACCATGATGTCTTACCTACATGCGCGCTCCCGTGACAATGCAAGAACACCCATGCAGTGGGACAATTCCGCACATGCTGGCTTTAGCACCGCAACACCATGGTTAAAAGTTAACCATAATTATCACAACATTAACGTTGAATCGGCCTTAAAAGATCCCAATTCTATCTTCTACTTCTATCAGCGTCTTATTCAGTTACGTCATGAATTACCGGTGATTACCGATGGCCGTTTTGCTTTAGTCCCAGAGAATGAAAATGACAATGCTGTATTTGCTTATACTCGACAAAATAATACGCAAACACTTTTAATCATTGCTAATTTCACTGATCAAACACTCACACGTCATTATCCCTTACCGACTCAACATAAATTACTCATTCAAAACTATTCAGATGACCAAGGTGAGACTTTACGACCATTTGAAGCAAAAGTTTACGCTTATTAGGCTTTCAAATAAAAGGAGTTCAAATTATGGCAAGCAATTCAAAATCAAGTGTCGAAAAACGGCTTTCTAAGGGTATTTTGCCTTGGAATGAACGCTTAAGTTATGGTGCCAGCGATTTTGCCTGTAGTTTCACCTTTAGCTTAATCGGTACTTATTTAATGTATTTTTATACGGATGTATTTGGCATCACCGCTGCGGCAGTTGGTACTTTGATGCTTGTCGCCCGTGTAATTGATGCCTTTGATGGTCCCTTTTGGGGGATTATGATTGATCATACCCATAGCAAATGGGGACGTAGTCGTCCGTTCTTACTATGGTTCAATGCCCCGTTTACGATATTTACGATTCTATGTTTTACAACGCCTGATCTCCCTATGAATTGGAAAATCGTATGGGCCTATGTTACTTATATTGGTATCGGCGTCTTGTACTCTGCCGTTAACATTCCACTAACTTCTATCCTACCGAGCATGACGATCAATCCTGATGAACGTGTTCTTTTATCAACGATCCGCTCTCTTTGTTCTAACTTCGGTGGTACCCTAATTTCGGTTATTGCATTACCACTCGTCACGCTATTTGGCGGCGGTGATAATCCAAGAAGAGGTTTCTTCTTAGTTGCTGTCATGGCCGCTCTAGTCTTCTTTGTTATCTATCTTGTTGTTTTCGCCAATTTGCGCGAACGTGTCCAAACACTTGAATCACAAAAGCCACTCCCTATTAAAAAATCACTGAAAGCATTAAAAAGAAACTGGCCTTGGTTGATTGTTATTGGCTTAAACTTTGTCTACTGGCTAGGCATGCAAACCAAAGGACAAGTCACCATTTATTTCTTTAAATACAACTTGGATCGACCTGAATTAGTATCATTTGCCCTACTATTTAATGCTATTGGTTTAGTTTCTGTTTTCTTAACGCCTTATGTTGTCATGAAATTGGGCAAGAAGAAGACACTGCTAGCTGGGCTCGCTATTAGTATTGTAGGCCAACTCATATTAGGTCTTGGTGCACAAATTCTTAATATTCCAATTGTCATCGTCGGTACTATCGTTGGTAACTTCGGTAATGGCTTCATCGGTGCCTTAATTGCCGTACTATTAGCAGATGCTGTTGACTATGGTGAATGGAAAAACGGTGTGCGTGCTGAAGGTATCGTCACGTCAGCCTCAAGTTTCACAGCCAAATTTGGTATGGGTATCGGCGGTGCCATCACTGGATTACTCTTATCTATGGGACACTACATCCCCAATAAGAGCCAATCACCAGCTGCATTATTTGCCATTGAAGCCAACTATGTCTGGGTGCCAATGCTCGCATTAGTTCTATCCCTCATCCTTATTCTCTTCTATAGCTTGACACCAGCTAAAGAAAAGGAAATGATGGCCGCTCTAACTCAAAAGCATGCTCGTGAAAACCAAACAAATTAATTAACAATAAGGAGAGCTTTATTGATGAATGAAGATAATTTAAAAATCGATCCTAATGAATTTGCAATGAATATTATTAGTCATTCAGTACGTGATCCCAATCTAACCAATCAACGTTTTATTAAACACCAACTGACGTTATACTTGGAGGCTTACTATCTCATTAAGGACTTTAATCAACTGGAAATAAATCAACTTGAGAGTATGAAACAAAAGCAAATATCAGATTTATTTGATAAAATGTTATCTGGAAGGTTTCAACCTTAAGATTAGAAAGGCGCTTTATAATAGAGTGCCTTTTTGTATAGAAAAATGCGGGGTAAAGCAATTGGCAAATATGAATGATGTTTCAAGAGTTGCGGGTGTTTCACGTGGAACAGTTTCAAATTATATTAACGGGCGCAGTGTTCGACCCAATACAAAACTCAAAATCGAAAATGCCATCAAAACATTAAATTATGTTCCCAACGCAACCGCTCGCGCATTAAAAACAAATCGTTCCAATTATGTAGTGTGGATTATTCCTACCGTTAATTCTCCCTTTTTTTCCGAGCTAAGCTATCATATGCAAATTGCACTGGATGCTCTTGGTTATAAAATGATTTTATGCAATTCAAACAGTCAGGCATCAAAGGAAATGGCCTACATTGAAATGGCTAAAACACAAAAAGTCGCGGGTATTATTACCATGTCTTATGCAGATATTAGCCATCTCGTATCGCCAGATATCCCATTAGTTGCAATTGAAAATCGTGTAACCCAAAATTTTCCACTCATTATCTCTGATAACTATCAAGGTGGTTTCATCGCTGCTGAGCAACTTTATCAGCGTGGTGCGCGTCGATTACTCTTTATTTCTAAAACCCCGGTGGTCGGTGTGTCTGCTTTGCGTGAAAAAGGTTTCAAAGATTTTTGTCAGCAAAATCATATCCATTATCATCGCTTTATTGCTTCCGATTCAGTTCAGTTCATTGATGACTTCGAACAATTCATAAACAGCAATATTACTTATAAAAGTTTTAACTATGATGGTATTTTTTCGGATTCGGATGAATATGCTAGCGATTTCTGGCATCTATTATTACAACATCATATTGCCGTACCTGCTGATGTTCAAATTATCGGGTTTGATGCTGCTAAAATTTACGCTCGCCAGCAGCCTATGTTATCTTCAATTCGCCAACCGATTGAAAAAATTGTTCATATAGCAGTGCAACAGCTCCAATATCAATTGTCTAAGCCCAATACCAAATCATCTCTAGTTAAGCCAATTATTCTACCCGTAACGTTTATCGAAGGCATGACAACAAAATAATTATCCGTAAACATGCAGCTGTATCTTTACAGATAGCTCACAAAAAACACCCATTAGTATTTACTCTTAAAAATACTAATGGGTGTTTTTATTTTTCTGTACAATATCTAAACATGAGCTAAATAAACCAAACAAATTTTATCATACTCTAGCCAAAATGATCACATGCGAGGTCAATACTATCATTTACCATCACTTAATTTTTTTGCGATTAACTCCAAATTTTGATTAATTTGTTCTAACGGATCAGAGCCTTTATCATCAGAAACTTTGGCCCAAGCTGCAATAATGACGCCTACTAGTGATCCAATTGTTATCCATATTTCTTCTTCACTGATATTAGAATATTTTTTAGATAATAATTGAACCGCTAGTGGCATCTGTTTCAACACTTTTTGCAATATTGCTGAACGTGTATCTGGCTCTACATTTAGAGTTTCAAACCATCTTTGATAATTTTTCTGTAAATCCGTACCACCCATCATGTTCTGTTCTTTTAATAAGTCGGTTAGTACTTGAACCAGTTCTTTATCCGCTGGTTGTTGATTGATCCACTCATCTATTGGTACACTATTATATCCAATAACCAAGAGGTCTTGTTTTCTTGGAAAAATACGAAATAAAGTACGACGAGAGATGCCACTTCGATCAGCAATTTCTGTCATGGTTGTTTCTGTATATCCTTTTTCTGTAAATAATTGATTTGCAATCTTAATAATTTTTTGTTTGCGATTTTCTTCAGCCATTATCTACCGCCCAAATTAAAAGTCTATTTTGTAAGAAGTATACAGGCTAAATAGCATTATTGCAAAATGCCTAACTTTTTATATTTTTCGGCATACAAATGAGCGTAACCAATACGCCAAAAGCAGATACCACCAAACAAATTAAAAATACTTGTGATGTTCCCATTATAAAACTTGTTTTAACAGAATGTAATAAATCACGTGCATTATTTTGCATGCTGTTTAATTGATGAAGTTTACTTTGATACAGTGTACTTGATATTTGATGATTATTAAACATATTTTCAAGCTGTTGTTTAGATACTATTATTGTTTTTTGAATCTTAGTAGCCACTGCTATGCCTTGGGTAATCCCCTCGTTAATAACATCCTTTAAATGATGTGATAATCCATTAATCTTAACATGATGCTTATAGGTAGTGCTCAGCACTGTCCCTAAAATTGCTACCCCCATCGTACTACCAACTTGTTTAAATGTATTGAGTACTGATGAGCCAATACCTGCTTTATTGGGAGATAATTGGCTTAATCCCAACCCCATTAGTTTAGGTAATGCTAAACCAATGCCTAAGCCTGCAATGGTCGATACAAGAGCAACATATCCATAACCAGAACGAATTGTTATTAACATGCCAAGTCCGCTAGCGATTCCGGCAAAAACAAAGCCAATGCCAACTAAATTTCTATCACTTAAATGTAATTTATCGCCTAATACCGCTGCCACTAATAATCCCAATATTAATGGTAATAGTCGAATACCTGTTGCTTGCGGACCTACACCCTCAATATTTTGGAAAAACTGTGGTAATACAAATATTAAACCAAACATAATAAAGGTGAACATGAAAATCAATACAACGCTAGAGCTAAAAATTCGATCTTTAAATAGACTCATATCAATTAATGCATACTTAGCCTTAAGTTGCCAAGCAACAAAAATGACCATAATAATGACACCGCCAATTAATGAAATTAATACACCATTGTCTGACCATGAATATTCACTGGCTCGAATTACACCATAGGTAAATCCTCCTAACCCTATACTAGATAAGATAATACCCAACCAATCGATATTGGTCTTTGTTTTATTTTGAATATTGGGCATTAAGAATATAGTTACAATAATAGCTAAAATAGCAATCGGAACAGCAATATAAAAAATTGAATTCCAATTAAAATTTTCTAGTAACCAACCACCCAAAATTGGGCCTAATGGTAAACCAATTGTAGCCGAAGCAACTAAGACTGTGGTGGCTGTTTGTTGCTCATCTTTTTTAAATAGTGTAGGAATTATTGACATACTAGCTGGTGTCATTAACGCTGCACCAACTGCTAGTATAAATCTAGCACCAATCAACATTTCTGGCGTAGTGGATAATGCACACGTAAGAGATGCTACACCAAAAATCATAAATGATAGAATAATCGAAATTTTCTGCCCAAATCTGTCTACAATTAATCCAGCTGGCAACAAAAGGACTGCAAGAACCAAATTGTATCCATCTACAAACCATTGTAATTGAGAACTGCTAGCACCTAACTTATTGGCTAAGGTTGGTAAGGCAATATTTAAACTCGTAGCATCAATACCAATCATTAAACTACCTAATGTTAAAGAAATCAACACCAACCATTTCTTCTTGATCTTCATATTTCTTCCTCCTTATATGACACTTAGTGCCACAAAAAAGATTACATTTTTTGGCACTCGATGTCAATAGAGAAATAAATTAGTTTTAATTAATGAATAAAAATTTATTTATTTCAATATAAAAAACCTCTTGAATAATATCCAAGAGGTTTTTATATTACTTTTTTATTTAGAACAACACTTTAATCAGCACAATCGCTAAGATAACTTGAAATACAGCGGTAACCAATCCATACGTTAAGAACTTGCTACCTGACTTCTTAATAGTATCAATTTTGAGATTCAAACCAATTCCTGCTAAATTAACAACACCAAAGAAACCAGCGATTTCTTTAGCACCGGAAGTAACAACACTCGGCACACTCACAAAACTATTAATGAGCAAAAAGATAATAAAGCATGTTACGAACCAAGGCACTTGCAAACCATGCTTATGTGTTATTTCAGGTGTACCTGCCATTCTTGACTTTTTTTGAGCTGTTCGGGCGAAAACCAAAACAACAACTGTCAAAAGAATGACACGTAACATTTTGAACAGTGTCGCGTAGGTTACCACAGTAGGATTAATCAAAGCAGCTGTTCCAACAACTTGACCAACAGACTGAACAATACCACCGACCAAAGCACCCAATAGTAGATTATTATTTCCCAAAATTTGTGGTCCTAATACAGGCAAAACTAACAAAAGTACAACACCGGCTAAACTAACCGTTGCAACTGTTGTTCGACGTTGATCATCAGTAGCGCCGATAACAGGTGCTACTGATGCAATTGCACTTGAACCACAAACAGCATTTCCAGCTCCCATTAACATGGCTGCTTGGTTCGATACTTTAAAGATACGACCACCCATATAAAGTACGACTACGATTGTCAATGTCATTTGAATCAAAATAAACAATATACCATTAATACCTAGGCTCTCAATTGTTTTTAGCGTAACAGTCAATCCCATTAGCGCAATACCAACTTCGATTGGATATTTTTCAGCCCACTTCATCCCTGGTGCAAAAGAGGCACGACTTAGTACAGTATTCCCTAATATAATTCCCAACAACATTGCAATGGCTTCAGCCCCTAATGATGGTAAGAATGGCGATAATAATTTGGCAATTGCCGATAAAATTAAGGTCGCAATAATACCACTTATCATATTCGATTTAATTTTCATCACATTTCTACTCTCCACAGTTGATAAAGTTAGTTTAAGATGTTTATAATCATTTGTAAAATAAATTTTTTAAATACTTTCTATTAAATAAGGTAATAATTATGTTTAAACTACTTGAAACATTCATCACTGTCTTTGAAACCCGTAATTTTTCCAAAGCAGCGACCCAACTTTTTATTTCACAGCCCACTGTCAGCGTTCATATTCATCAATTGGAAAGCGAATTAGGGACAGCGTTATTCACTCGTAATGGTCGTACTGAAATCATACCGACTGAACAGGCCAAACAATTCTATCCCCAAGCACTTACAATTATTGATGAATGGGCGGCTGCGCAGCATGCCATTACGCAACACAATAATCAGCGTGTGATTTTTAGAATTGCTGCATCACATACAACAGCAATTAGTTTTTTACCTCAAGTATTAAAATTTTTAATGCCAAAAATTGATACATTAGATATTCATGTTGAAATGCAAAATTCCGAACGTGTTTTGGAAGACGTCAGCCAACATAAAATTGATCTTGGTCTCATTGAAAAGCCAATTACAGCTGATAACGTCATGCGCCAAATTGCAATGCATGATCAATTAGTGTTAGCAGGTTATTCTGATCAAGCATTATGGTTAATCCGTGAAACGGGATCTGGTGTCTATCATTACACTCAACAATACTTTAAAATTCACAACATCGTACCAAAGCACAGTATTACTGTCGCTAGTAATGATACAATTATTGCTTTACTTCAGTCAGGCATCGGTCAATCTATTATTTCTGAAAAAGTACTACCATCAAATATTCCCTCTACACCGTTAAGTGAAGAATTTAAACGTGATTTTTATCTCATTTCACCACAACACACCGAAGATCAAACAGTCCGCACTGTCTTGCAAGATATTTGGTCTCACTTTAAACCGTAAAATTAAATTACACATGTAATCTTTTCTAACATCAAAGCTAGTGTTTTGTTCTCATTGTATTTAAGATAAGAACTAGATTCTCTTAAAGGAGTGTGAATAAATATGCAGGTCAAAAATGAGAAGTGGATCGCTGGTAATATCATTAAAGGCTCCTTAGGTAATTTAGTCGAATGGTTCGACTGGTACATCTATGCTTCCTTTTCCGTTTATTTTTCTGGTGCTTTTTTCCCTAGCCATGATCAAACAGTGACATTACTTAGCGCTGCAGCTGTATTTGCCGTTGGTTTCTTAATGCGTCCCTTTGGTAGCTTTATCATGGGTAAATATGCAGACCAACGCGGTCGACGTGCCGCATTAACATTATCCGTCGTCATCATGGCCGGCGGTTCCTTAATCATTGCACTAACACCAACATATGCCACGATAGGTATATGGTCCCCAATCATTTTGATTCTCACGCGCCTCCTTCAAGGTATTTCCTTAGGTGGTGAATACGGTACTTCAGCTACCTATCTTTCTGAAATGGCAAGCCCTAAACGTCGCGGTTTCTATGCGTCCTTCCAGTATGTCACTTTAATTAGTGGTCAATTACTTGCCCTACTGGTTCAAATTGTTTTACAATTTACCTTCACAGATGGTCAACTTCATGAATGGGCTTGGCGTATTCCTTTCATTATTGGTGCCCTAGGTGCGGTTATTGTTCTTTACCTTAGGCTGTCCATGGCAGAATCCACACAATTCGAAAATGCTGCTAAGAAAAAAGGCCAAAAAGGAACACTGCATCAATTAGCAAAATATCCTAAACAAGTGATTACCGTTGTTGGTTTAACGCTAGGTGGTACTATTGCCTTTTATACTTACACAACATACATGCAAAAATTCATGATCAACACACTACATCTCCCCGCTCAACGTGTGACTTGGATTAACTTCTTTGCCTTATTTATTTTCATGATTCTACAACCTGTCTTCGGCTTATTATCAGATAAAATTGGTCGTAAGCCTCTCCTTTATTGGTTTGGTATTTTGGGCACCTTACTCACTGTGCCAATATTTGAGGGCCTTCAAATATTAGCCAGCCCCTTATGGTCATTCTTCTTAATGCTAGCCGGGCTATTAATTGTAAGTGGTTATACATCAATCAATGCCATCGTTAAAGCAGAACTATTTCCAACTGAAGTTCGTGCACTTGGTGTTGGTTTTCCTTACGGCTTAACCGTCGCAATTTTTGGTGGTACCGTTGAATATGTTGCCCTATGGCTTAAAGATAATAACCATGAAAATCTATTTTTCTATTACGTATCCGCTGCAATTTTGATTAGTTTGATTGTTTACGCACGAATGTTAGAAACGTCTAAAAATTCACATCTTGATAAGTAAACACAAAAAAGCACTCCTCGAAGTGCTTTTTTATTTTATCTACCAACCATACGTATGCATTCCGATTGCTAGCTATTTAAATCGGTGGCATATCATGAATGTTTCACGTGAAACTATTCAGTTGCAAAAACTACCTGCCCATTTTCAAAATTCGAAATACGCGCTAGCGATACAACATCGATACCTTGCGCATCTAATATAGCGCGCCCCTTTTGAAAGGCCTTTTCGATAACAATGCCAACACCAACAACATAAGTACCAGCTTGATGACTGATATCCAATAATCCTGAAATTGCTTGCCCATTAGCTAAAAAATCATCTATCAATAAAATATTTTCCCCACGATTTAAAAAACGATGATCAATCATAATGTGATTGGTTGTCTGTTTAGTAAAGGAATACACATCTGCTGTATACACGTCATCAGGTAAGGTTAAGGATTTATTTTTTCGGGCAAAAATCACCGGTACATGTAAGGCTAAACCAGTAAACAATGCTGGTGCGATACCAGACGATTCAACTGTCACAACTTTATCAATTTTATATTTAGCAAATGCTTGCGCAAACGCTTCACCTAAATCTTGCATGAGTTCAGGATCCACTTGATGATTTAAAAATGTATCCACTTTTAAAATATCATCCCCTAAGACACGACCATCCTTTTGAATACGCTGTTCCAATAATTTCATATGTTACGATACTACCTTTCTCTTTTTACTGCTTATCCAGATGCCGCATATGATTAAAACAAGGATTGCTGATTATTTTCTAAAAAAGCCTGAGCGCCATAAGATGAATGTGGTCACACCCATCAAGAAAATAGTAATACCAATTGTAATTAACCAGCTATATCGTTCAGATGCCCACGGTAAAGCAACGTTTTCACCGTAAAATCCCCCAACAATTGTTGGCATCGTTAAAATAATAGAATATACAGTGAGCATTTTCATCGTCCAGTTCAATTCCTGATTACTTAAATAACCATAAGCATCACTAACGGAGTTAATCACATCCATTGCTAAATCAGCCATTGTTTTAGCTTGATCCACTTCAACCAGTACATCATCGATATGCTCAAGTGTTTTGGCCGTCACTTGTGTACTAAAGTCGGCACGAAAATTCTTCAGCATTGCTGCATTATTAGCCAAGGAGTTTTGTAAATAAATGAGTCGTGTCTTTAACTGTACAAGTTCTTCTAAACGTGCCCATTTTTGATGTTTTTCGCTAATACGCGCTTGTACAATGCGCCTTTTGCGATTAATCTCGACAATATTATTGATATACTCTGTCACTAATTGATACAAGCCAGAAAATATCAAATCAACAGCATCTTCTTTATCAACACCACTGCCGTCGATAAAGGCTTGACGCACATGTGCTGTATGCTCATGTGCAAAAGTATATATAGACCGATGTTCTGGCATAATCATTATGCCAATCGGTTGAGTTGCGACTTGCATGAGATCAGTATGATCCGTAATAACGTCAAAAACCATTAAAATCTCGTCGGCCTGCACATCATACTCGACACGAACGCTTTCATTATGGTCAATCGCATAATTAATCATTTCCTCAGTTAATTCGTAGTCATCAACAAGTTGACGGCGGTCATGTGGCGTCAATCCAACAATATGAAACCAAGTATAGTCTTTTGTTTGTTTTAAAATTTCAATCATATTACTCCATTAAACGACATTTTTACTTCATTGGATCACGATAGGTTATGTTAGGCGGTACAGCCAACGTTGAATGACGTACTGGTACCATCCCCTCACGTTCATAAAATTTTTGTGCACGTTGATTAGCAACCACCACTTTAAGTTCAAGTGGTTGCTCAACGCGCTGTCTTGCAGACGTTAAAAGCATTTTACCAATACCTCGGCCATGCCACTCCTCTTTAATAAATAATAAATGCAAAAAATTTTCATTTATATTTAAAGATGAAAAGCCGACAATCTCATGATTAATTTCTGCAACTTCAATATTTTCTCCAATAATTGCGGTATAAAAATCATCTAATCTCGGCTGTTTAAGCCAATGAAAATGATACTGACGGCTAACTAAATAAATACGCGCAAGTGCGGCCAAATCTTCTGGTTGCACTGCGCGTAAAATTAAGTGTGATAAAATATGCTTATTTGTCGAAAAATCGTTTTGATTGTTCATTGACATTGCCCTTTGCCGTTTTATCAGTATTCCAAAATGGCACAATCACTTTACCATTAACATGTTTCTTTTCAACGAAGCCAAATGTTCGACTGTCATTGGAAACTGATCGATGATCACCTAAAACAAAGTAGCTATTCTTAGGCACAACACTTTGATTCCGATCTTTAGCTTGCCAAGTATTGCTCTTTGACAAGGTTGTTAATGACCAATCTCCCCATGTACCACTACTACGTTCGGTCAGACCGATGTAATCTTGATCAACTAACTTTCCGTTAACATAGAGATTTGATCCCTTATGTTCCACACGATCACCACTAACACCAATAACGCGCTTCACATAATCTTTATGATCACTTTTATTATTAGGATCTTCGTGTCTTGCATCGAATACAATCACATCCCCACGTTTAATATTGGCCTTGCGGCTTTCAATAACAAATTGATTATTAACCAAGTTAGGTTCCATTGACGGTCCCTTAACTCTTACTGTGACAAACCAAAATTGAATAATATATGCAATAAGTAAACCAATTGCTATGGGAATAACCCAATTTTTAATAAATTTCATGTGTACACCTCTTACATAGTATCAATTATAACAGTTTTTCAAAATATACTCTGAAATAAAAAATCAGGTACACACTGTACCTGATTTTTTATTTTGTTATTTTTTACGACTACGCTTAGCTTTCGCAATTTTACGTTGCATCCTCTTTTCGGCTGCTAACTTAATTTCGCGTTCACGCTTAATCTTAAATGGATTCTGGTAAACCAATGTCTGTGCTGTTTGAAAAGCATTAGACACCACCCAGTATAGTGACAAAGCACTTGGCACTGCTAGCGCTGAGAAAAATATGACAACTGGGAAAATATACGGCATAAATTTCGTAACGCCACTTTGATCTGGATTAGATTGCATTGATAACCACGATGAAGCAAAAGTAAACACTGCAGCTAATATTGGCAAAATAAAGTACGGATCACGATTACCTAATGCTAACCATAAAAATTCACCTGAACGTAATTCTTGAGAACTTGATATCGCTTGATATAAAGCAATCAAAATCGGCATCTGCACAATTAATGGTAAGAATGACGCAAATGGATTAACGCCAGCTTCTTTATATAAGGCTTGCTGTTCGGCCATCATCAATTGACGACTTTCAGTATCTTTACCCGGATATTTAGCTTGCAATGCTTTTAGTTTTGGCTGGACAACTTGCATCTTCATCATTGAGCCAATAGAGAATACCATCAACGGCAAAATCAATAACCGGACCATAATGGTGAAAACAACAATTCCCCAACCATAATTAGACCCAAACCAATGCGCCATTCCAAGTATAGAACTTGTAAAGGCTGCAACAAACGCGTTCCATATGTTATTACTGGCAATGTGTCCATCATAGGTTACTGCAGCAATAATCATAATGATCAATGCTATAACTGCAATAACAATGGGCACTACGCCAATCTTCTTTAAAATAGATTGCAATTTTTTCACAAATTTTCTCCCTATGACCACGCGGTTACGCGTCACTTGCTAATACATTTGCAAGTTTTAAGACATGTACAATCTGTTGTTTTACAAAATGTTGATCTTGATGAGCAATTGCAGGTCTTGCAATAACCAATAGATCAAGTTCGTTTGGTATGAGTGGTTTTAATTCCAGCAGACTTTGACGTATTCGGCGTTTTACCCAAACACGATCATGCGCCTTCCCTATCTTTTTACTAACAGATAGACCCAACCGAAAATGTTTTTGACCAGGTTTATGTAATTGATAAACAATAAAATATTTATTTGCAACCGAATGATGCTTGTTAAAGACCATCTGGAATTCTTCCGGCTTTTTTATTCGAAATGTTTTACGCATAGCTATCTCCAGAGTTCACATTAACTTAAAATAAAAAGGCCACTGCATTGCAGCGACCAACTTAGGCAGATAATACCTTACGGCCCTTTGCACGACGGCGAGCCAATACTTTACGACCGTTGCTCGTGCTCATGCGCTTACGGAATCCGTGTACGCGTTCACGATGACGCTTCTTTGGTTGGTATGTACGCTTCATGTGTATTCACCTCCATTCGCGATTTTTTCCTGCAAAAACTTTGCAATTCGGATTTAATAATACCACGAATCTGTTTGAATGTCTACTTTCTATGAATAATAACCTAATATTTGGTTATGGAATGAAACATATACCCAATTTAAGGTGCCTTAAGACTTTCTTAACTATTCACAAGATTATCCCAAAGAGCCCACAGCCATGTGTATAGGATCACTTTAATTTAATATTATAAACATCGATGCTAACAAGTTATCCACATATCCACAGGGTGTTTGTCCCTAATTGTGGATAATGTGTATAACAACCTCATAAGGTGTCCTTTCAAACAAGAAGGAGTGGAAAACCTTGTTAGCTTGTGGATAACCCACACATTTGTTCGTCTTAGTATGCACATCTGTTGATTTTCGTTTCCCACAACTGGGGATATTCTCAATTATTGTCGTTTACCTGTGGAAAACTGTTTTCATCCTTGTTATAATAAGTTTTGCTTAACTGTTCAGTTTGGATAGTTTAGCGTGTCATCCATGAGCGTTTTTCAAAAAAACACCGTGAATCACGCTTGCAAGCACTTTTTTGTGTTTGCTCACACGCTTTGAAGGAGATTTTTCGTGACGAAACCAATTACAAAAGAAGAATTATGGTCTCAAGTCAAAGCCAAATTTTATCAAGAACTTGGCCCAGTTTCATTTGAATCGTTTATCGAGCCACTGCACCCCATTAAATTAGATGATTCTAGTTTCGTATTTGAGGTACCAGAAGAAGATAGCGCCGACATCATTGAAAATTGGAATAAAGCTTTTGCCATGAATTTTGTCCAATATGCTGTTGAAATTACTGAAGGTTCTTTTATTAAACCAGAAATTAAAATTGCACAGCCTCAAGCTATAAAACAAGAAATCCCAGATAACCCAGCATTCCGACGAGAATCTGATTTAAATGAACATTTTACCTTTGAATCTTGGGTTGTTGGTTCTGGTAATGAACAGGCAACAGCGATTGCTCGTGCTGTTGCTGAAGAACCAGGAACAAATTGGAATCCTTATTTAATCTTTGGTGGTGTCGGCTTAGGTAAGACTCATTTAATGCAAGCCATCGGCAACGAATATGCCAAAACGCATCCCCAAGCACGTATTAAATACGCCACTACCGAAGATTTTACTAACGATTTTACCGACTCACTTAGAGCAGGTGAAGGTGCAACTGCGACATTCAAGCGTGACTACCGCACTGTTGATTTACTACTCATTGATGATATTCAATTTTTGTCTGGTAAAGACAAAATTCAAGAAGAATTCTTCAATACATTTAATGCCTTAACTAAAACAGGGCGTCAAATCGTGATGACGTCCGATCAATTACCAAAAAATATTCCTGATTTACAACAGCGTTTAACGACCCGGTTTGAAGCTGGTATCTCAATGGATATTTTAAAACCTGATCTTCCAACACGTGTTGCTATTCTACAAAATAAAGCAGAAACTGATGGTCTCAATATTCCTCGCGATGTTTTGGAATTAATTGCCGAAAAAGTTGATAATAACGTACGTTCGCTAGAAGGGGCCTTTCACAAATTTGAAGCAACATTACGCTTTATGAATAAACCCGCAACAAAAGAAACCGCCCAACAAATACTAGGTGATTTAAATATTAATCAAGGTTTTGATATTACTGTGGAACGTATTCAACAAATTGTAGCGGACTATTATATGCAAACAATTGATGATTTAAAAAGTAGTAGTCGCAAAAAAGATCTTGTTAATGCGCGTCATATTGCAATGTATTTAACGCGTACACTGACTAACGAATCATTACCAGATATTGGTCGCTCATTTGGTGGCCGTGACCATTCTTCAGTATTACATGCAACAAATAAAATAACCGAAAAATCTGAAGCAGATCCACGGATGAAAGAAATGTTGGATGCTTTGACTGATGAAATTAAGAATGGTAAATAACTAAAGCGTATAATAATAGAGAGTAAAACGTATTGTTTATAACTCAGTAAACATGTGCTTGCTTTTCCACAGCCTTGTGAACAAGTCAAAGTTATATGTTTGTTATTCACATTGTACTTTCCCACAAGATTCACAGCCCTTATTATTACTACTAGATTATTTAATCTAATTATTTAATAACTATGCACTGCTATTTGAAGGAGCCATCATGCATTTTTCAATCAATCGTCAAAATTTTATAAAATCATTAAATGCTGTATCTCGTGCAATTTCATCACGGACAACAATTCCAATTTTGACTAATATCAAAATCGAAGTATCTGATACTCAACTCACTTTAACTGGATCCAATGCAGATATTTCAATTCAAACACGTATTCTTGATTCGGATACAACAGCAGAATTAATCATTAAAGAAACGGGAGGTATTACATTACCGGCTACTTTCTTTAGTAACATCATTAAACGTTTACCAGCAGATACTTTTGAATTGAAATTAGAAGGCTTACGCGCTGCCATTACATCAGGTGCTTCATCTTTTACTATTAATGGTCAAGATATCCAAAACTATCCACAATTACCTGAAGTTGAAGACGCAGAGAGTTTAAGTGTTTCTGCAGCTCAATTGACAGACATTATTTCGCAAACAATTATTTCAGCTTCTACCCAAGAAAGTCGGCCAATTCTTACAGGTGTTCATTTTCAACTGACAGGTGATAGTGTTAAATCAGTAACAACAGATTCTCATCGTTTGTCACAGCGAATTGTGACGTTAACAGGCGCAGATGCACAAGTGAATGCGGATGTGATTGTACCAGCAAAATCATTTAAAGAATTGGGTGCAATGTTGGAAGGACAGGACCGTGTTGTCATTAAATTAACAGCTAATCAAGCTGTATTTGATTTAGGGAACACGACATTCTATTCACGACTACTGGAAGGGAACTATCCAGAAACAGATCGTTTGATTCCAACTGAAAGTACAACTGAACTTATGATTAATGCGATGACATTATTGGGTGCTATTGATCGTGCTGCTTTGTTGAGTCATGAGAGTCGTAATAATGTTGTGCAATTAACAATGAAAGATAATACTGCTGTTCTATCAGGTATGTCTCAAGAAATTGGACAAGTCAAAGAAGCCCTAGATGCTAAGAAAGTTGAAGGGGATGATTTAGAAATTTCATTTAATCCAGATTATGTACGAGATGCATTACGCGTATTTCACGATAAGGAAGTTGAATTACAATTCACGAGTAATTTACGACCATTTACAATTACGCCAGCTGGAGAAACAGATAATAAACAGTTACAACTTATTACACCAGTGCGTACATTTTAATTCACTGCATTTTGCTTATTTTTTATTTAAAAGCCAAATAACGCGTTAGGACTTATTTGAACCTAAGTAAGCCAGTACGGTCTAAAATTGCTTAAATTAGATTTTAGACCGTATTTTTTTGTTTTTAAGTTTAAAAAACGGTATAATACTTATATAACTATGATGAAAAGGTGCGCAATAAATTAGTGAGCGATGTACATATTACAACTGAATACATCACTTTGACACAATTGTTGAAAGAAGAGAACATTATCTCAAGTGGTGGACAAGCCAAGTATTTTTTGGGTGACGATGATAACAAAGTGTTTTTAAATGGTGAACCTGAGAATCGACGCGGTAAGAAACTTTATGCAGGTGACCTTGTTAGTATTAATCATCAGGAATATACGATTAAACAAGCAGACAATGCAGCTGAATTAATACCCATCATGCAAGAAAAAAAGGCAGCACGTGCTTTAGCGGCTAAGCGAACAATTCGAGATGATCGCATTAAGTCTCAAAAAGCAGCGGCGGCAAAAGCAAGAAAAGAAGCACGATTTGAGAAAATACGGCGATCAAAAGGTCCAAGTTCATGGAACTCACATCGCTGAGTCTTCAAAATTATCGTAATTATCATGATTTATCCCTAACTTTTAGTTCTGGGGTCAATGTTTTTTTGGGTGAAAACGCACAAGGTAAAACTAATCTGTTAGAGAGTATCTATGTGCTTGCGTTAGCACGTTCACATAGAACGAGTAACGATAAAGATTTAATACAGTGGCAGCAAAAAGAAACCACTATTTCAGGCCGTGTTCATCGGCGAACGGGCGATTTACCGTTATCTTTGAACTTTTCTAATAAGGGAAAAAAGGCACGTGTTAATCATCTAGAACAATCAAAACTTTCTCAGTATGTTGGACAACTCAATGTCATTTTGTTTGCGCCAGAAGATTTAGAATTAGTTAAGGGTGCGCCTACAATTCGTCGGCGCTTCATTGATATGGAATTTGGGCAAATGAATCCGCTGTATTTGTATCATTCTGCGCAATATAAGAAAATTTTAAAAAATCGTAATGCTTATCTAAAACGGTTGCAATTAGGTCAAACAAAAGATACGGTGTTTTTAGATGTCTTAACTGAGCAATTGGTTGATACAGGCTCACAAGTTATTTTGGCGCGTCAGGCATTTTTGAAGAATTTAGAACTAGCAGCACAACCTATTCATACCGAAATTTCAAATCAACAAGAAAAATTAACTTTAAAGTATCAAAGTTCTGTTGATTTATCTGAAAATACTAATATTGATCAGATAAAAAGCCAATTTTTAGAAAGTTTAAGGCAACAGTATCAACGTGAGAAAAGTCAGGGGTCAACAGCACTTGGCCCGCATCGAGATGATGTCCAATTTTGGGTTAATGGTAAAGATGTTGCGACATTTGGTTCCCAAGGACAACAACGAACAGCAGCCTTATCTGTTAAATTAGCAGAGATTCATCTGATGCAACAAGAAACAGGGGAATACCCTGTTTTGCTATTGGATGATGTGTTGAGTGAGTTGGACGCAAGCCGTCAAACGCATCTATTGTTGGCCATCCAAGATAAAGTACAGACCTTTATTACAGCGCCAAGTCTTAGCGATGTGGCAAAACAGTTAATTCATGCCCCAAAAGTGTTTCACGTGAAACAAGGTCAAATAACTGTTGAATAGCATACATAATGATTACCAATGTAGATCAATTCTCTGGAGAAAAATATATGTCAGAAGATCAATTGAACGAATTTGAAAATAGCGAAATCATCACAGATGATGAAGAAATACAGCATGCTAGTACAGTGAAAGCGCAAGCAGCTGAATATAATGCTGATCAAATCCAAGTACTAGAGGGCTTGGAAGCGGTGCGTAAGCGACCTGGAATGTATATCGGGACAACGACTTCTCAAGGACTACATCATTTAGTTTGGGAAATTGTTGATAATGGTATTGATGAAGCTTTAGCTGGATTTGCACAGCACATTACTGTAACAATTGAAGCAGATAATTCAATTACTGTAACAGATGATGGTCGAGGGATTCCGGTAGATATTCAAACCAAAACTGGCAAACCAGCGTTAGAAACAGTCTTTACTATTTTGCACGCCGGCGGAAAATTTGGCGGTGGCGGATATAAGGTTTCTGGTGGACTACATGGTGTTGGTGCATCCGTAGTTAACGCTCTGTCAACTGAATTAGATGTTAAAGTGGTCCGTGAGGGTAAAGTTTATTACATGGACTTCAAAACTGGTCGGGTTAACACGCCAATGACTATTTTGGATGAAGCACCTACTATTGAACGTGGCACAATTGTTCACTTTAAACCAGATACAGATATTTTCCGTGAAACCATTACCTACAACTACAATACTTTATTGACACGTGTGCGTGAATTGGCCTTCTTAAATAAGGGATTACGTATTTCGGTTCAAGATAAGCGGCCAACAGATGCCGTTAAGGAATCGTTCCACTTTGAAGGTGGTATTAAAGAATACGTTGAGTACCTCAATAAAGATAAAAGCGTTATTTTCCCAGAACCTGTCTATGTGGAAGGTGAAGAAAAAGGGATTGTTGTTGAAGTTGCTTTGCAATATACAACAGAAGTTCGTGATAATTTACGTACTTTTACAAATAATATTAATACCTACGAAGGTGGGACACATGAAACTGGATTCAAGACAGCCTTGACGCGAGTAATTAATGATTATGCGCGTAAGAATGGGCAATTGAAGGAAAGTGCGGAATCATTAAGTGGAGAAGATGTGCGTGAGGGGATGACGGCCATTGTCTCAATCAAACATCCAGATCCACAGTTTGAAGGACAAACGAAGACTAAATTAGGCAATTCTGATGCCAGACAAGCAACAGATCGCATGTTTAGTGAAACATTCAGTCGTTTCATGATGGAAAATCCTGCTGTTGCTCGTCAAATTGTTGAAAAAGGTATTTTAGCGCAACGCGCACGTTTAGCTGCTAAGCGGGCACGAGAAATGACGCGTAAACAATCAGGACTTGAAATTGGTAATTTACCAGGGAAATTAGCAGATAACATCTCTAATGATCCAAGTTTGTCAGAACTATTTATCGTCGAGGGTGACTCTGCCGGTGGTTCTGCTAAACAAGGTAGAAATCGGGTCACACAGGCTATTTTGCCAATTCGTGGTAAGATTTTAAACGTTGGTAAAGCAACACTGGATAAAGTGTTAGCTAACGAAGAAATTCGTTCATTGTTTACAGCCATGGGAACTGGTTTTGGCAAGGACTTTGACGTTGAAAAGGCACATTATCATAAAGTCATCATCATGACTGATGCGGATGTTGATGGTGCCCATATTAGAACGTTATTGTTGACGCTATTTTACCGATATATGAGACCATTGGTGGATGCGGGGTATATTTATATTGCCCAGCCGCCTTTGTATGGTGTCTCCTTAGGTAACAATAAAGAAATGCACTATATTGATTCTGATGAAGAACTGGATGAGTTTCTTACTCAGTTACCATCACACATCAAACCTAAAGTACAGCGTTATAAGGGACTTGGAGAAATGGATTACGATCAGCTAGCTGATACGACAATGGATCCACAAAATCGGCGCTTGCTACGCGTTGATCCAACCGATGCTGAAGCAGCTGACAGTGTGATTGATATGTTAATGGGTAACGAAGTTGCGCCACGACGTGAATTTATTGAAGAAAATGCTGTTTTTGTAGAGAACTTGGATATTTAATGATTCAACTTATTCAAACGATTCAGTGAAATGGTTCGTTGACCATTTATGAGGAGTAAAAATTATGTCAGAACGAAATGACATGCGCATTAAAAATGCCAATTTGTCAGAACAAATGAAAACATCCTTTCTGTCATATGCAATGTCCGTTATTGTGGCACGTGCTTTACCAGACGTACGTGATGGTATGAAGCCGGTCCACCGACGTATTTTGTATTCTATGATTGAACAAGGAAATACACCAGATAAGCCACATAAAAAATCAGCACGTATTGTCGGGGATGTTATGGGTAAATATCATCCGCACGGTGATTCAGCGATTTATGAATCAATGGTACGCATGGCCCAAGATTTTTCTTATCGCCATATGTTGATTGATGGTCACGGTAACTTTGGTTCTGTTGATGGCGATTCTCCTGCTGCAATGCGTTATACTGAAGCACGATTATCTAAAATTGCGATGGAAATGATTCGTGATTTAAATAAAGATACGGTTAATTTTGTACCAAACTACGATGGTGAAGAACGAGAGCCAGAAGTATTACCAGCACGTTTCCCAAACTTACTAGTTAATGGTGCATCAGGAATTGCGGTTGGAATGGCAACAAGTATTCCAACACATAATTTGGGTGAAGTCATTTCAGCATTACACATGTTGATGGACAATCCTGATGTGACAACATCTGAATTGATGACGGCATTACCTGGACCTGATTTTCCAACTGGGGCTATTGTTATGGGAAAGTCTGGTATTCGTCGTGCCTATGAAACAGGTCGTGGAACAGTTACTGTTCGTGCTAAAGTTGATATTGAACAGACAAAATCTGGACGCGAACAAATTATC
Source organism: Leuconostoc fallax (assembly GCF_004354645.1). Taxonomy (NCBI): domain Bacteria; kingdom Bacillati; phylum Bacillota; class Bacilli; order Lactobacillales; family Lactobacillaceae; genus Leuconostoc; species Leuconostoc fallax. The sequence continues at coordinate 75,293 of NZ_PUFI01000002.1, forward strand.
GTGACAGAACTACCATATATGGTCAACAAGGCGCGTTTAATTGAGCGTGTATCTGAATTAGTGCGCGATAAGCGTATTGAAGGGATTACGGGTATTCGTGATGAATCTGATCGTGAAGGCTTACGTGTCTCGATTGATGTGCGTCGTGATGCGTCGGCAAGTGTTATTTTAAATAATTTATATAAGCAAACGTTATTGCAAACGAGCTTTAGTTTTAACATGTTAGCTATCGATCATGGTAAGCCAAAGACGTTGAATTTAAAAGAAATTCTGGTTGCTTATCTGGAACATCAGCGTGAGGTTATTCGACGCAGAACTGCTTTTGATTTGAAGAAAGCGCAAGCACGTGCGCATATTCTAGAAGGCTTGCGAATTGCGTTAGATCATATTGATGCGATTATTAGCATTATTCGCTCAAGTAAAACCTCTGATGAAGCCAAAGGTCGATTAATTGAGAGTTATTCATTATCAGATAAACAAGCTCAAGCAATTTTGGACATGCGACTTGTTCGTTTGACAGGACTGGAACGCGATAAAATTGAAGATGAATATCGCAAATTAGAGGCATTAATTACTGATTTGAAAGATATTTTGGCACACTCAGCACGTGTTGATAAAATTATCTATAATGAATTATTAGATATTCAACAAAAATTTGGGGATGAACGTCGGACTGAATTACAAGTTGGTGACGTTACCAACATCGAAGATGAAGATCTCATTGAAGAAGAAGACGTTATCGTTACCCTAACTTCTAATGGCTACATTAAACGTGTACCAACCGCTGAATTCAAAGCACAAAATCGTGGTGGTCGTGGTGTTCAAGGAATGAATGTTCATGATGATGACGTCATTGAACAAATGGTATCAACTTCAACACACAATGCTTTGTTATTCTTTACTAATAAGGGTAAAGTTTATCGGATGAAGGGGTATGAAATTCCTGAGTACGGCCGACATGCTAAGGGCATTCCAGTTGTTAACTTGTTGAATTTTGACAATGACGAAAAGATTCAAACCCTCATCAGCGTCAGTGATCAAACGGCCGCAAGTGAGAGTTATCTCTTCTTCGTGACACAACTAGGTGTTGTTAAGCGAACAGCTGTGAAAGACTTTTCAAATATTAGAACGAATGGTCTAAAAGCGTTGACTTTACATGATGACGACGAAGTGCTTAATGTGATGATTACGAATGGTGAACAAAACATTATCATCGCAACGCATGATGGTTATTCTGTTAGTTTTTCTGAGTCAGATGTTCGTGTTATGGGGAGATCTGCAGCAGGTGTTCGTGGTATTAGATTGCGCGATGATGATATCGTCATTGGTGCAGATATTTTAAATCCCAAAGCGAATGTACTTGTTATTACCGAAAATGGTTATGGAAAGCAGACTGCAGCTACTGAGTATCCTATTAAGGGTCGTGGTGGTAAAGGTATTAAAACAGCTAATATTACAGCCAAAAACGGTTCACTTGTTGGTATGACCATTGTTGATGGCGATGAAGACATTATGTTGACAACCAATCAAGGTGTGATGATTCGCTTTACGGCTGATTCTGTCAGTCAAACTGGTCGAGCTACTTTGGGTGTTCGTCTGATTCGTTTGGAAAAAGAAACGAAAGTGGCAACCTTGGCTAAGGTTGATCCTGAGACCTTAGATACAGAAGGAACAGATAGTCAGGCAAAGGCAGTTGATGAGACGCAATCAGAGCAAGCGTCAGAATTATTATCACGTGCTCAAGATGATCAACAATCAACACATTCTGAAGAATAAAAAAGCCAGATATTAATCTGGCTTTTTTATTTATAACAGATGTGTTGTGGCTACTTACCAGAGCGCATCGAATTAAGGCCTATCGTGTTCATCCGGTGTTACATCTTTGCGGTTACCAGAACGAAAGTCTTGGTAAGGTTCAGCTGGGATAATTACCCAAGCCACAATATAGACAAGGATACCTGGTAAGAAGGGGAAAAATGATAGTAATACGAATATCAAACGTGTTGCTGTTGCGTTCCATCCGAAATATTCAGCAATACCACCAAGGACACCACCGAGAATACGATTTGAACGCGAACGTGTTAATCTTTTCTTATGACTCATGAGCTACCTCTTTTCAGTCAATCCATATAGTTAATTGTTATATTATTTATTGATTCTATTATATCGTTTTCAAGCTAAGATTGGTATTTTCACGCACGACATCAAGCGATTGTATATGTTTCACGTGAAAAAATATATTGAGTAATAACTAAAATGAATCATTACTTATTATCCTAGGTGCTTGACGGAATTTGATAATTACCGTAAACTAAAAATTAACTTGAAAGTAGTAATTGTTGTGTTTGTCCAGAAAGTTAGCGGGAATGAGAGCTAAACTAGCAACAGTTATGAATTACACAAGTCATGTATTGATATAAAATTTTAAATAATTTAGAGTGGCTGTGCCGTATGACGCAGCAATTTAGGTGGTACCACGGTATTAATCGTCCTAATCGTAGTTATTCGATTTGGGCGATTTTTTCGTAGGAAGGAAGAATGATGGATTTTTTGGAAGATTTGGAGTGGCGTGGTTCACTCAAACAGGTAACAGACGCAGCGGGATTACGAAAGGCAATGCAGGATGGGCAGATTGGCGCTTATGTTGGTGTTGATCCAACAGCTAGTTCGATTCATATTGGTAACTTAATTCCTTTGATGGTTTTAAAGCGATTCCAATTAGCTGGACATAAAGCTGTGATCATTGCTGGTGGCGGTACGGGAGCTATTGGTGATCCTTCTGGTAAAAAGAATGAACGCACTTTATTGTCTCTTGAACAAATTAATGACAATGTTGAAGCGCAAAAAAAGCAATTTCAGAAGTTATTTGGACATGATGATGATTTTTCTATCGTTAATAACAATGACTGGCTGGGACAATTAACATTACAAGAATTTTTACGTGATTATGGTAAGTTATTCTCTGTTAACGTTATGATTAAAAAGGATGTTGTGGCTTCTCGTCTAGATGCAGGTATTTCATTTACTGAATTCACATATCAAATACTACAAGGTATTGATTTTCATGAATTATGGCGCCGTGAAAATGTACGTCTGCAAATTGGTGGATCAGATCAGTGGGGCAATATTACGTCAGGTATTGATTTGATTCATACACTTGAAGGTAATGATGCACCAGCATTCGGTGTTACAATTCCATTAATGTTGAATTCAGATGGGACGAAGTTTGGCAAGTCAGAAGGCAATGCCATTTGGTTAGATGCGGAAAAGACATCACCTTACACATTCTATCAATTCTGGTTGAATCAAGATGATCGTGATGTGGTTAAGTATTTGAAGTTCTTTACTTTCTTGACTGTTGATGAAATTAACGAGCTTGAGGTAGAAGTTAAAGATAATCCTGGACAACGTCTAGCACAACGACGTTTGGCACAAGAAGTAACAAAATTTGTTCATGGACAAGCTGCTGTAGATGAAGCAGAGCAATTATCACAAGCGCTATTTAGTGGTAATATCAGTGATTTAAGTGTTAAACAAATTCAATCCGTATTTTCTGGTGTGCCAAGTTTTGAAGCAGAATCCCATGCAAAGAATATTGTAGATTTCTTAGTTGATGGTGGCGTGGAAAAATCAAAGCGTCAAGCACGTGAAGATGTTCAAAATGGGGCAATTACAATTAATGGTGAAAAAGTAACGGACGTAGCTTTTGAAGTTGACCCACAATCACATTATGAAGGACAGTATGTCTTAGTTCGACGTGGTAAGAAAAAGTATTTCCTAGGTATTGTTAAATAAACAATAGGAGTGTGAGATGATGAAAATTTTAATGTATGCAACGGTTGCTGATGAGTTACCTTATGCGCAAGCTTGGTCAGAAAAAACTGGTCATCAGATTGTAAATATTGAGGAGCCATTATCAGAGAATACAGTTCAATTAGCTAAAGGATTTGACGCGATTGTGACACAACAGACGATTGCTATCAAACCAATTGTTTACCAAACATTGTATGAACTAGGTATCAAGCAAGTCAGTTTGCGCCAAGTTGGCTATGATGTTTTAGATTTACCAAGTGCCTTTGCATCACATATACGCTTGTCTAATGTGGCTGCTTACTCCCCTCGTGCAATAGCAGAGTTTACATTAACACAATTGTTCAACATGATGCGTCATCAGAAAGCTTTTGACCGTGCAACGGTAAAGGGTGATTGGACTTGGGCAGCGGGTGGACAAGCACGTGAAATTCATCAACTAACAGTAGCTATTATCGGTGTTGGACGCATTGGTACGTCATTTGCTCAGATGCTTCATGCCCTAGGTGCCACGGTTCTAGGTGTTGATCCAGTTTATCATGCACAAAATGAGCCGTTTGTAACGTACACTACTTTGGATGAGGCATTAGCACAAGCGGATGTTGTGTCATTTCATACGCCGTTAAATGATGATACTCGGAACATGGCAGATAGTCATTTCTTTAAGCAATTAAAGCCCGGTACAATGCTCTTAAATATGGCACGTGGCGAAATTGTGGATATGGCTGTTTTAGAAGAAGCACTCGCAACTGGGCATATTAGTGCAGCAGCGTTTGACGTTGCGCCAAATGAAAATGATTTTATGAATCGTATTCAAGCGCCTGAAGATGTACCAGATAATATTCAACGTCTCATGCAGTATGACAATTTTTATCTCACACCACACATTGCATTTTATACAAATCTAGCAATCAAAAATATGGTGGAAATTGCATTAAATGATGCGATTCAGCTCACCACAGGTGGATTTACTGAAAATGAAATATTACGATAATAAAAAGCTACACAATGAGTGTGGCTTTTTATTATTGTGTAAAATATATCAAGTGATAAGATTGTGAAAAACATTATCCCAACAATGCTTATATTTCACAAGTTGCAAAATTCACGATGTTTTTTTCTAAAACAAAGAGGACTATACTATGGGCAGATTATAAATTAGGTAGCGCTTACAAAACAAATCGCTACACATAGAGAGGAAGTAACAAGATGGCTTATCAAACAATTAATCCTTATACAGATGAAATAATCAAAACCTACGACAATCATGACGATGCGTATGTTGAAGAGGCGATTGAAAAGGGACATCAACTCTACAAAAGCTGGCGTGATGATCCTGTTGAAAGTCGAGCAGGGTTACTCTATAAGCTTGCTGATATTTTTGAAGCACGTGCTGATGAATTGGCAAAAGTATTAACTGTAGATATGGGAAAGCGTTTCGTTGAGGCACAAGGTGAGGTTGCATTATGTGTAGCAATTGCGCGTTACTATGCTGATCATGCAGCTGACTTTTTAAAGCCAGAACCAATTCAATCAGAAATGGGTGAGGCACAGGTAATTTCTCGACCAACAGGTGTTTTGTTGATGGTTGAACCTTGGAACTTCCCTTATTATCAAATTATGCGTGTATTTGCACCAAACTATATGGCAGGAAACCCAATGCTGTTGAAGCATGCTAGTAATACACCAAGCTCTGCCGTTGCCTTTGAAAAAGTTGTAAAAGAAGCGGGGGCACCCGACGGTAGTTTAACGAATTTATTTGTTGATTACGATCAAGTTAATCGTATTATTGCAGATGATCGTGTACAAGGTGTTGCGTTAACTGGTTCAGAGCGTGCGGGTCAATTGATTGCTGCTGAAGCGGGTAAAAATATGAAGCAGAGTTCACTAGAGCTTGGTGGTAGTGATCCATTTATTATCCTAGATGATGCTGATTTATCAGAAATCAAGAAAATCATTGCTGGTGCGCGGTTGTACAACGCTGGCCAAGTATGTACATCATCAAAACGTTTTATTGTTACTGAAAAAAATTACGATAAACTAGTAGCGATGCTAAAGGAAGCGTTTAGTGAAGTGAAATTGGGAGATCCAATGTCTGGAAAAACGACATTAGCGCCATTAAGCACTAAGCGTGCCAAAGAAAATTTGACAAAGCAAGTGCGTGCGGCTGTTGAAGCTGGCGCAACGCTTGCATTTGGTAGCTTAGAACAAAATCAGCCAGCGGCTATGTTCGAGCCAGTTATTTTGACAAATATTACCAAAGATAATCCTGCTTATTATCAAGAGTTCTTTGGCCCAGTTGGTCAAATTTACAAAGTAAAGAATGAAGATGAAGCTGTTGCACTTGCAAATGATTCGCATTATGGCTTGAGTGGCGTGCTCTTTGCGGGCGATCCCGAACATGGTGCAGAAGTTGCTGCCCGAATTGAAACCGGCGGCGTCTTCGTGAATAGTTTTGGTGGCACTTTACCTGAATTACCATTTGGTGGTGTTAAGAATTCTGGATATGGTCGAGAGTTAAGCCACTATGGTATTGATACTTTCGTTAACAAGCAGCTCATTGTTACAAAAAAGCAGCCTATTGACCTAAATCACGCTACGGGTGGTTTTGTTTAAAATATGGCATCAAAAAAGCTTAACGATAACGTTAAGCTTTTTTAAAACATAAAAATATGCTTTATCTGTCCTAGAATAATAGCGAAATAGTGCATGCGTTGCCTCCTTAATTCGTACTGTCTTAGTATACGAAGTGACGGTGCATCACACTAAATACTTTTAGCCATTTTTGTATAACGTCTGGATACTGGTACCTCATCTTGATTGGACATCAACATTGTTTTATTTTGTGTATTGTAATAGTGAGCATGGTACTTATTAATGATATAGCCAGCGTGGACACGTAATAAATCATCGTGTAATTGGCAGCAGTCTTTCAAATTAGCACGCAATTGATAAATACGTGTTGTGGTGTGTATTTCAATATTATGTGAATTGGGGATGCTGGCAATGTATAGGATGTCGTTGAGGTCGAATTTGAGATGTGGATGTTGTGTTAAATGTAACCAAACTGGTTCACGTTGTGACATTAATTCAAGATGATTGAGTGCAACACTGATGGCTTCGTTCAGCTGTTGCTTAAAGTTGCTTTCAGGTCCTGATTTATCAATAAAGTCAAGGACCCCGATTTGATAGCGATACGTTTCAATGGCTAATTCTTGGTGTGTGGTGACAATAATGATCTGGGATTGACTATCATATTGACGAATCGCTTTAGCCGTGGATAAACCAGCATGAACAATATCTTTAATCTCTAAATCTAACAGAACAATAGTAGGCTTGGCTTCATTTTTTAGCGCCTTTAATAAAGCCGAGGGATTATCAAAACGATTGAGTGTCAATGGTGCTGCGTACTCAGTATGTTCAATGAGGTATTGGATGCGTTTTTGTTGTTGTAAATTGTCTTCAAGTAAATAGATATTCATAAGTTTTTTTGGATAGTAAAATTTTGCTGGAAGGTCTTGGGTGTAGCATGTAGTTCGCTAGATAACTCCATAAATGGATATTTCTCTATGAATTGCTGTAATATGGCTAAACCAAATCCCTGATGATCTGTCTTGGTTGAGAAACCTGATTGATGCATGCGCATTAAATCAGGCGCGGTTAGGTAAGTATTTTTGACTTGGATTGCAATATGTTGCTCGTATTCGATAAAAATGACATGCACTGTTTTATCTTTGCTGGCTGTTGCTGCCTCAATGGCATTATCCATAAGAATAGCAAGCGGACGGTATATATCCAAAATATTATTGAATCGCTTAAAATTGATATGTTCTGTGATTTCGATGGTAAAATTAATTCGCTTTTGTGTGGCTTGATGATGTTTTAAAACTAATAGTCCTTTTAAGCTAGCCGAATCAATGAAATGGAGATTTTGTATTGTTGCGCATTTTAGCAAGGACTTAGTCGGTTGAATCAAAGTATAGTAAATATTTTCAACATCATCGAAGTTCCGAGCAACAATCGCACATTCTAGGCTGGCTAGAATGTTTTTATAGTCATGTTGAAAATAGTGATGTGTGATGTTGGTCTGTTCTAAGGCTTGTGCATAGTTATTGATTTCTTTAATGGTGACTTCATGATTACGTAAATCTAGTTTTAAACGCCAAAATTGATTGCAGATAATCGGAACACAGATAAGGCTACATATAAGCATTAAGATAAAAATATCTAGCCAAATCGCACCTATAAATACATGATTAATAAACCAATAACCGATCATATCATTCAGTACTCTGATACCGATTGTGGTACATAGTAATACCATGGTAAATGTTTGATGTTTAGACAAGTAGTCTGTGGAATACCAACGGAGATGGTATTTTCTAAAAGCAAGTACCAGAAATAAAGATAAAATAGATAGCGTTGTCAATGCTAGAATGTTGGTTAATAAAATAGATGGGGATGGGAATAATGTCGTATACAGATTCTTTGGCCAATATACAATCAGGTGAGCTAATAAACTAAAGAGTGCGATAATGCGTTTTGGCAAATGTCGCATAAAATAGCAAGCTAAGCCGAACAAAATAATAAAATAGCATGAACTATTTACTGTTGTGTAGTAGCCTTCGGGTATTAATGGGCTCAAAAAGTGAACGGCAATAAGACTAGATAGCGCAATGAACCAGAATTTTTTTGGCCATGATTTTTGACCAAGTAATGTGATAAACCATAATAGCGATGTAACCGCATCAATGATCGTTACAATGATACTCACTAATATCAGAAAAAATAAAAACATAGAGGTAACCTTTACTTATTAAAATATTCACAATCTCAAAGTAATAGTATACCACATATATTAATGATTAAATCAGCACTACTTAGGTAGGACTTGGTTCTTTAATGTTACTGTACTAACACTGGTCAGTTGTTCATTAGTGTTAGTAATATTGACTTGCCATACTTGAATTGTGCGACCAATGGATATAGGTTTTGCTGTAGCGATCAGACAACCCGATGTCACTGGTTTTAAGTGGTGCGTCATAATATCAATACCAACTGCTACGCTACCGGATGTTTGTAGATTCTCATTTGCCCCAACTGAAGCAGCAGTTTCCGCCAATAAAGCATTAATGCCACCATGTACAATACCGTATGGCTGTTGAATGCTTTCTGTGACATTTAGGGTCATGATGACTTGATTTTGAGTGAGTTGTTTTGTGTTTATACCTAAAAGTTCTATAATATTCATAAGTATTAATCCCCTTTGAAAGAGAGTATAGCATGACAACAACTTGGACACCGGTAAAACAGTATCACGAGATTTTATTTGAAGTGAATGCTGATGGCGCAAATCCTGGCAAAATAGCTAAAATTACGATGAATGATCCAAAAACACATAATGCATTCACACCAGGAATGGTAAATGAAATGATTGAGGCATTTTCGATAGCACGTGACAATGCTAAAATCGGTGTTATTATTTTAACTGGTGCTGGTGATGAAGCTTTCTCTTCTGGTGGCAACCAAAAAGTTCGCGGTAATGGTGGTTATGTCGGTGATGATGGTATTCCGCGTCTTAATGTGTTAGATTTACAGCGTTTAATGCGTATTATTCCAAAACCGATTATTGCAATGGTTAAAGGTTGGTCAGTTGGTGGTGGCAATGTTTTGCAATTAGTCGCAGATTTAACAATTGCAGCTGACAATGCAAAGTTTGGTCAAACAGGTCCTAAGGTAGGTAGTTTTGATGCTGGTTATGGCTCAGGTTACTTGGCAAGAGTCATTGGTCATAAGCGTGCTAAGGAAGTTTGGTTTTTAAATCACTTCTATAGTGCACAAGAAGCCTATGCGATGAATTGGATTAATCGCGTTGTACCATTATCTGAAGTTGAAGTAGCAACGATAGAATGGGCTGATGAAATGTTAATGAAGTCACCAACGGCATTGCGCTTCATAAAAGCGGCTATGAATGCTGACACCGACGGATTGGCAGGACTACAGCAATTTGCTGGGGATGCCACAATGCTTTATTACACTACAGATGAAGGTAAAGAAGGACGAGATGCCTTCAAAGAAAAGCGTTCACCAGAGTTTGATCAATTCCCTAAATTCCCTTAAGCGTACAAAAACAGTGTCATTTGCTATTAGCGAATGACACTGTTTTTTATTACCATGATTTTTAGTCGAATGAAATCGATAGTAATGGGAGTATATAAGGATAATATCCGAACGAAATAGCGATAAAAGGGGTGTGGCGCAAGTAAAAAAGAAAAGGGGGTAAAAAGGGCGAAAAAAGGGAAAAAAGGTGTTGACGGTAGCGCACAGGGTTGGTATAGTAATATATGTTGTTTGGCGGAAACGTCAAGCAGGCCAACGGATTGAGCGACTAGGGCGCACCAAGAAATGCAAAAACATTTCAAAAAGGTGTTGACAAGCGTTTGATTAGATGGTAAGATATAAAAGTTGTTTCGTAAGGAAACAACGACATCGCAAGATGTCAGGTAGCACATTGAAAACTGAACAAAACTTTGATAAACAAATGTGTCGGGTCACTATTTTACGAAATAGTGTAAAGAAACAATTTGCGAAGTCAATTCGTAACAAACAATAAACGGATACGCTATAGCAATATAGCAAGTCAGTTAACATTGAAGAGCAATCTTCAAACTTTTAAAATGAGAGTTTGATCCTGGCTCAGGATGAACGCTGGCGGCGTGCCTAATACATGCAAGTCGAACGCTAGTCGCGGACCTGATCACTTCGGTGAGACGTAAAGCATATGGCTAGAGTGGCGAACGGGTGAGTAACACGTGGACAACCTGCCTCTAAGCAGGGGATAACATTTGGAAACAGATGCTAATACCGTATAACAACGCATTTCGCATGAAGTGTGTTTAAAAGGGGCTTCGGCCTCACTTAGAGATGGATCCGCGGTGCATTAGTTAGTTGGTGAGGTAAAGGCTTACCAAGACGATGATGCATAGCCGAGTTGAGAGACTGATCGGCCACATTGGGACTGAGACACGGCCCAAACTCCTACGGGAGGCTGCAGTAGGGAATCTTCCACAATGGGCGCAAGCCTGATGGAGCAACGCCGCGTGTGTGATGAAGGCTTTCGGGTCGTAAAGCACTGTTGTATGGGAAGAATAGTTAATGTAGGAAATGATGTTAATGTGACGGTACCATACCAGAAAGGGACGGCTAAATACGTGCCAGCAGCCGCGGTAATACGTATGTCCCGAGCGTTATCCGGATTTATTGGGCGTAAAGCGAGCGCAGACGGTTCGTTAAGTCTGAAGTGAAAGCCCACAGCTCAACTGTGGAATGGCTTTGGAAACTGGCGAACTTGAGTGCAGTAGAGGCAAGTGGAACTCCATGTGTAGCGGTGGAATGCGTAGATATATGGAAGAACACCAGTGGCGAAGGCGGCTTGCTGGACTGTAACTGACGTTGAGGCTCGAAAGTGTGGGTAGCAAACAGGATTAGATACCCTGGTAGTCCACACCGTAAACGATGAGTGCTAGGTGTTAGGAGGTTTCCGCCTCTTAGTGCCGGAGCTAACGCATTAAGCACTCCGCCTGGGGAGTACGACCGCAAGGTTGAAACTCAAAGGAATTGACGGGGACCCGCACAAGCGGTGGAGCATGTGGTTTAATTCGAAGCAACGCGAAGAACCTTACCAGGTCTTGACATCCTTTGAAGATGTTAGAGATAATATTGTTCTCTTCGGAGACAAAGTGACAGGTGGTGCATGGTCGTCGTCAGCTCGTGTCGTGAGATGTTGGGTTAAGTCCCGCAACGAGCGCAACCCTTATGTTTAGTTGCCAGCATTTAGTTGGGCACTCTAGACAGACTGCCGGTGACAAACCGGAGGAAGGCGGGGATGACGTCAGATCATCATGCCCCTTATGACCTGGGCTACACACGTGCTACAATGGCGTATACAACGAGTTGCGAACCGGCGACGGTAAGCTAATCTCTTAAAGTACGTCTCAGTTCGGATTGTAGTCTGCAACTCGACTACATGAAGTCGGAATCGCTAGTAATCGCGGATCAGCATGCCGCGGTGAATACGTTCCCGGGTCTTGTACACACCGCCCGTCACACCATGAGAGTTTGTAACACCCAAAGCCGGTGGGCTAACCTTCGGGAGGTAGCCGTCTAAGGTGGGACAGATGATTAGGGTGAAGTCGTAACAAGGTAGCCGTAGGAGAACCTGCGGCTGGATCACCTCCTTTCTAAGGATAAACGGAAACCGACGCTGACTTAAATGTCAAATTTGTAATCAAAAGTTTTGTTTAGTTTTGAGTGTGGTACTTTTAAATAGGTATCATAGTCAAGAATGCCTATGGGGAATTAGCTCAGCTGGGAGAGCACCTGCTTTGCAAGCAGGGGGTCAGCGGTTCGATCCCGCTATTCTCCATAGCCGATGTCGTAAGATGTTGGCGTGATGAACATTGAAAACTGAATAGTAACAAATTCTTTTTTTGAAAGATATCGAAAGATATCAAAAAAATTGAACCGAGAAACAACATCAAGTTCTTTAATAAAGAACGGTTTAATCGCAGGTTGTGTTAAAGCAACCAACTCATAAACTGATCGATAGCACTGTGAGGTGTTATCCGGTTAAGTTAATAAGGGCGCATGGTGGATGCCTTGGCACTAGGAGCCGATGAAGGACGTGACTAACTACGATAAGCTTCGGGGAGCGGTAAGTACGCTATGATCCGGAGATTTCCGAATGGGGAAACCTAACATCTTAGGATGTTACTAATACATGAATACATAGTGTATTAGAGGAATACGCTGTGAACTGAAACATCTCATTAGCAGCAGGAGCAGAAAGAAAAATCGATTCCCATAGTAGCGGCGAGCGAAGTGGGAAGAGCCCAAACCAGCATGCTTGCATGTTGGGGTTGTAGGACTGTCGTTGAGTTACCAAGTAATGATATAGGTGAACAAGTTGGGAAGCTTGATCAAAGAGGGTGATAATCCCGTAACCGAAATATGATTACCTCTAGACAGGATCCTGAGTACGGCCGGACACGTGAAATCCGGTCGGAATCCGGGAGGACCATCTCCCAAGGCTAAATACTCCCTAGTGACCGATAGTGAACCAGTACCGTGAGGGAAAGGTGAAAAGCACCCCGGAAGGGGAGTGAAATAGTTCCTGAAACCATGACGCCTACAAGAAGTCAGAGCTCGTTAATGAGTGATGGCGTGCCTTTTGTAGAATGAACCGGCGAGTTACGGTATCGTGCGAGGTTAAGGTGGAAAGACCGGAGCCGCAGCGAAAGCGAGTGTGAATAGCGCGAATAGTACGATGCTGTAGACCCGAAACCAGGTGACCTACCCATGGTCAGGATGAAGGTGAGGTAAAACTTACTGGAGGTCCGAACCGGTGCATGTTAAAAAATGCTCGGATGAACTGTGGGTAGCGGTGAAATTCCAAACGAACCTGGAGATAGCTGGTTCTCTCCGAAATAGCTTTAGGGCTAGCCTCATAATAAGCATACTGGAGGTAGAGCACTGTTAAGCCTAGGGGCCCATCTCGGGTTACCAAAGTTTGATAAACTCCGAATGCCAGATATGTATGTATGGGAGTCAGACGGTGAGTGATAAGATCCATCGTCGAAAGGGGAACAGCCCAGATCGCCAGTTAAGGTCCCTAAATATATGTTAAGTGGAAAACGATGTGAAAGTGCATAGACAACTAGGATGTTGGCTTAGAAGCAGCCACCATTTAAAGAGTGCGTAATAGCTCACTAGTCGAGTGCCTTTGCGCGGAAAATGTACCGGGGCTAAACATATTACCGAAACTGCGGGTGTACTTTAAAGTACGCGATAGGAGAGCGTTGTATAGGCAATGAAGGTAGACCGTGAGGACTGCTGGAGCGTATACAAGTGAGAATGCCGGTATGAGTAGCGAAAGACAGGTGAGAATCCTGTCCACCGAATGACTAAGGTTTCCTGGGGAAGGCTCGTCCACCCAGGGTTAGTCGGGACCTAAGGCGAGGCCGAGAGGCGTAGTCGATGGATAACAGGTTGAGATTCCTGTACCAATGCTAATGCGTTATCACCGATGGAGGGACGCAGGAGGCTAACAGAAGCGCACGGTTGGAAAAGTGCGTGTAAATAGTAAGTCTAGTGAAGAGTGAAATGCTTTTGACTGTTAGGACAAGCTATGATGCGGATCGAAATAAAGTAGAGAAGTCTGTGATGTCACACTGCCGAGAAAAGCTTCTAGGGAGTATTAGGTTGCCCGTACCGCAAACCGACACAGGTAGTCGAGTAGAGAATACTAAGGTGAGCGAGAGAACCCTCGTTAAGGAACTCGGCAAAATGACCCCGTAACTTCGGGAGAAGGGGTGCTGACTTCGGTCAGCCGCAGTGAATAGGCCCAGGCGACTGTTTATCAAAAACACAGGTTTCTGCAAAATCGTAAGATGAAGTATAGGGGCTGACGCCTGCCCGGTGCTGGAAGGTTAAAAGGAGTGCTTAGCTTCGGCGAAGGTGCGAATTGAAGCCCCAGTAAACGGCGGCCGTAACTATAACGGTCCTAAGGTAGCGAAATTCCTTGTCGGGTAAGTTCCGACCCGCACGAAAGGCGTAACGATCTGGGCACTGTCTCAACGAGGGACTCGGTGAAATTTAAATACCCGTGAAGATGCGGGTTACCCGCGACAGGACGGAAAGACCCCATGGAGCTTTACTGTAGCTTGATATTGAGTGTTTGTGCTGCTTGTACAGAATAGGTAGGAGACGTAGAAACCGGAACGCTAGTTTCGGTGGAGTCAAAAGATGGGATACTACCCTCGTTGTATGACCACTCTAACTCTGGCCACTAATCGTGGTCGAAGACAGTGTCTGGCGGGCAGTTTGACTGGGGCGGTCGCCTCCTAAAAGGTAACGGAGGCGCTCAAAGGTTTGCTCAGAATGGTTGGAAATCATTCGTAGCGTGTAAAGGCACAAGCAAGCTTGACTGCGAGAGCTACAACTCGAGCAGGTACGAAAGTAGGACTTAGTGATCCGGTGGTTCCGCATGGAAGGGCCATCGCTCAACGGATAAAAGCTACCCTGGGGATAACAGGCTCATCTCCCCCAAGAGTCCACATCGACGGGGAGGTTTGGCACCTCGATGTCGGCTCATCGCATCCTGGGGCTGTAGTCGGTCCCAAGGGTTGGGCTGTTCGCCCATTAAAGCGGTACGCGAGCTGGGTTCAGAACGTCGTGAGACAGTTCGGTCCCTATCCGTCGCGGGCGCAGGAAATTTGAGAGGAGCTGTCCTTAGTACGAGAGGACCGGGATGGACATACCGCTGGTGTACCAGTTGTTCTGCCAAGGGCATAGCTGGGTAGCTACGTATGGATGAGATAAACGCTGAAAGCATCTAAGTGTGAAACTCGCCTCGAGATGAGATTTCCCATTCGAAAGAAGTAAGACCCCTTAGAGAAGATGAGGTAGATAGGCTAGAAGTGGCAGCGCTGTGAAGTGTGAAGCGGACTAGTACTAATAGGTCGAGGACTTAACCAAAGCAAAGTCCAATGAGTGGTTCAAGAAAGAGAAAAGAATAAGTTACTATTTAGTTTTGAGTGTTGATCACTCAAGGTGTCGTATTGATAGCATAGAGGATACACCTGTACCCATTCCGAACACAGAAGTTAAGCTCTATAGCGCCAAAAGTAGTTGGAGGATCGCTTCCTGCGAGGATAGGACGATGCGATGCCGTACATAGCAA